>JALYLU010000334.1 GCA_030774075.1 Actinomycetota bacterium
GCCTCGAACAGCACGAGCACCTTGCGATCGCCCTCGATCGGCGCCCGAGCCGCCTCGGGCAGGATGCGCTCACGCACGTCGTCCTTCACGCGATACGACGCGCCGCTCGGCTCGAACTCCACGACGTCGGGATGGACGCTCCGCATCACGAGCCGACTCCCCCGCTCGTCGTCGGCCACACCGATCAGCATCGCCGCGAATTCACGCGCGGCATCCTCGACCCCCGAACCGCGCGGTCCGACGAGCAGGTATGCATGACCGGGCCGGGCGGCCGCCTGGCGCAGGACGCCGAGCGCACGCTCCTGACCGACGACGATCGTGTCCACGCCACGAGCCTAGGGAACGAGGCCGAGCCTACGGAACGACAGCCCTCACGGCGGCAAGCACGCGAGCCGCCACGTCGTCCGGTGTCCCGTCGGCATCGACGAGCAACCACCCGCGCGACGGCGCGAGGTCGCGGTATGCGGCCCGCACCCGGGCATGGAACTCCGCGCCGGCCCGCTCGAACCGGTCCCGGACCGGCGACACGCGCGCCTCCGCGATCGAGTCCGGAACGTCGAGCACGATCACGGCGTCCGCTTCGACGTCGCCTGCGACCCATTTGCTCAATCGCTCGACCTCGTCGACACCGAGTCCGCGCCCGACGCCTTGATACGCGAGGGTGGAAGGCTCGTAGCGATCGCACACGACGATCGCACCGCGGGCGATCGCAGGTTTGAGCACCTCCGCCACGTGCTGCGCCCGATCGGCCAACATCAACAACAGCTCCGTGCGCGGGTCGAGCGCGTCGTCCGACTGCAGCAACGCCGCGCGTAGCTCCGCACCCGTTTTCGTGTCGCCGGGTTCGTAGGTGACGACGACTTCACGGCCGGTCGCGCGCAGCGACGCCGCGAGCCGCTCGACCTGGGTCGATTTCCCAACGCCCTCGCCACCTTCGACGACGATGAGCCGGCCGGTAGGAGTCGCGTCGGTGCCGGTCATGAAGCCTCGGCGTCGGCCCGCCGGGCCATGCGCATCCTTCGCCGCGCGCCGGCGCCCGAGAGGATCGTGACCAACCCACCGAACCAGAGGGCGAGGCGCGCGCCCGGCAGACTGAGATGCACCGTTCCGATCTTCACGGAGCCGTCGGTGATCGAATTCGATATGGAACCGAGAGCCGATGAAACGAATGGCCCGAGCGTGAGCGAGAGCAGTAAGCACAGTCGCACGACCGTGTAGAGCGTCGAGAACGTTCGACCGCGCATGTCATCCGAGACACTCTCCTGCAGCACCGTGAAGCCCGTGATGTACGCACATCCCGCGCCGGCACCGAGCAGGGCGACGAGAAAGACCGCGGGCGTCAGCGACGACACCGCGCCTGCACCAACCATCGCGGAACCCGTCGCGACGACCGCGCCGGTGAAGACCGCCTGCCGGGGCACGCGGCGTTGCACCGTCAAGAGCGTCACGACGCCGATCGCGGCGCCGACACCGAACGCGATCATGAGAATTCCGAACGTGGAGTTGCCACCGCCCAGCACGTCGTGCGCGAACAACGGACCGAGTGGGATGATCATCCCACCGCCGATGAGACCACCGGCGAGCCCGATCATCACTCCGCGCACGAGCGGGTTGGAGCGCACGAACCTGAGCCCGTCGACGATGTCGGTTCGCGTCTGCGACACGCGAACCCGTTTGATGGGACCGCGCTCACCTTCGTCGAGACGCAATCTCGATATGAGGAGGGCGGAAACCAAGAACGTGAGCGCGTCGACCCAGATCGGCAAGAGGTTCGGCTCGTCGTGGAAGAGGACAAGGTGCGGAAGACCACCGAGCCACTTCGAAACCCCGGCGAGGACCGCGAAGAACACCGCTCCGATCAGGAACGTTCCATAGGCGGCGACGAGCCCGAACGTGTTGGCCGACGCGAGCTGCTCGGGGTCCTTCACGATGTTGGGCACGCTCGCGTCCTTGGCCGGACCCCAGAGCAAGGTCAGGATCTCGATCAGGAACGAAAGGACGACCAGACCGAGCAGGTTGTCCCAGAACGGCAGGACCATGAGCAGCGCGAACCGGCCGATGTCGCACGTGACCATCACGACCTTGCGGTTCCAGCGGTCGAGGAACACGCCGCCGACCGGCGCGAGGACGAATCCCGGGAGCATGCGCGCGACCATCACCAGACCAATGCCCGTGCCCGAACCCGACACCTTTTGCGCGATCGCGATGATTGCCAGGAGCCCGGTCCAGTCGCCGAGACTCGAGACGAACTGCGCGCCGATCAGAGGGATGAAGCCCGGGGTACGAAAAACCCGCCAGGGCGCCGGAGGAATCGGAACCTTGTCCGGAGCGGACGGTATGAACGGCGCCTGGTCGCTCACGCGCCCGCCAGCCTAGGTTCCCGTCTGCTCACCCGAGGGATGAGTCGGATTCGTCCGTCGCCTTTTTCGTCGTCTTCATCGCGGTCGTGTTGCTCGCCTTCTTGGCGGTCTTCTTCGCGACCTTCTTCGCGACCTTCTTCGCGACCTTCTTCGCGACCTTCTTCGCGACCTTCTTCGCGACGTTCTTCGTGGTCTTCTTCGCGGTCTTCTTGGCCTTCGGTCCGGCCTCGGCGCGGGCGCGCAGAAGGCCGACGGCCTCGTCGAGCGTGAGCGCGGCCGGATCATTGCCCCGAGGCACGGTTGCGTTCACGCTGCCGTCGGTGACGTACACGCCGTAGCGGCCTTCGAGCACGCGCACCGGCTGTCCGTTGTCCGGGTGCTCGCCCAGCTCGGCGAGCGGAGGCTTCTGCTGACGGCCGCGCCGCATCTTGGGCTGTGCGTACAACGCTTCGGCTTCGGACAGCGTGACCGTGAAGAGCTGTTCCTCGGCCGTGAGACTGCGGGTGTCGCCGTCGGAACGCTTCAGGTACGGACCGAACCGGCCCGGCGACGCGACGATCTCGCGTCCTTCGGCGTCGGTTCCGACGACACGCGGAAGGCGCAAGAGCTGGAGGGACTCGTCGAGGGTGACCGTCTCGGGCGTCATCGACGAGAGCAACGACGCGCGTCTGGGTTTCTTTTTCGTGCCTTCCTCTTGTTCCCCGAGCTGCACGTACGGCCCGAAGCGTCCGGTGAGCACGAAGACCGGCAGCCCCGTCTCCGGATCCGGTCCGAGGGCGCGCGGCCCTTCCGACTGCTTGGCGATCAGCTCGAGCGCGAGCGGCACCGTCAGCTCGTCGGGCGCGATGTCGGGCGGAAGCGACGCCGTCTCGTCGTCCTCTCGCTGCACGTACGGCCCGTAGCGACCGACGCGCACGATGATCTCGTGCCCGGTGTCGTCGCGACCGAGCGGGATCGTGCTGACACCTCGCGGATCGATCAGCGCGAGCTGCTCGTCGGAGACGAGCGAACGCAGCCCGGGCGCGCCGTTGCCGTAGTAGAAGGAGTGCAGCCACTTCTCGGCTTCACCCTCACCACGAGCGATGACGTCGAGGGCTTCCTCCATCGTCGCCGTGAACGAGTAATCGACGAGGTGACCGAAGTGGCGCTCCAGCAGATTCGTGACCGCGAACGCGGTCCACGCGGGAACGAGCGCCGTTCCCTTGCGCCATACGTACGACCGCGCCTGGATCGTCTCGATCACGGCCGCATAGGTCGAAGGACGTCCGATACCCCGCTCCTCGAGCTCCTTGACGAGGCTCGCCTCCGTGTAGCGCGCGGGCGGCTTGGTCTCGTGCCCCACCGACGCGAGCTCGGTGCAGCTCACGGTCGCGCCCTCCACCACCGCCGGGAGGCGTGCCTCCGATTCCACCTCGTCGCCCTCGTCCACGTCTTCGATGTACGCCCGCCTCCAACCGAGGAAGTCGTACGCCTTACCCGAAGCACGAAAAATCGCGCGCTCTCCCTGCGTCGACGTCGCGCCGAGACGGATCGTCATCTTGCGACCGCGAGCATCGGACATCTGCGACGCGACGGTTCGGATCCAGACCAGCTCGTACAGACGTCGCTCGTCGCCATCGAGCTCGGAGCTCACCGCGTCGGGGGTGCGAATGCGGTCGCCGGCCGGTCGGATCGCCTCGTGCGCCTCCTGCGCGTTCTTGACCTTGTTGCGGAACGTACGCGGTTCCGCCGGCAGGTATTCCTGGCCGTACTGCTCGCGAATCGCGGTGCGCGCGGCACCAACCGCCTGCTCCGACAGGTTCGTGCTGTCGGTTCGCATGTACGTGATGTACCCGCGCTCGTACAGACGTTGCGCGACCGCCATCGTGCGGGCCGCGGTGAAGCGCAGCTTGCGGCCGGACTCCTGTTGCAGCGTAGAAGTGGTGAACGGCGCGCGAGGCCGCTCCGTGAACGGGTCGGATTCGGTGCTCGTGACCCGGTAGGCGACGTCCCGCAAGCGCTCGGCGAGACCCCGCGCGCGATCGGCGTCGAGCAGCACGACGTCGTTCGCGCGCGCCGCGGCGATGGCGCCGGTCGCAGGATCGAAGTCTCGCCCTTCGGCGACGCGCTTGTCGTCGAGCTCGACGAGCGACGCCCCGAACGGCTGGGTCTCGGCGACGAACGTTCCTTCGAGGTCGTGCCAACGACCGGACCGGAATCGCATGCGCGCCCGTTCACGCTCGACCACCATGCGCACCGCGACACTCTGCACGCGCCCGGCCGATGCGGCCTGGCCGCGCCCGAACACACGCCACAGCACGGGAGAGGTCTCCCATCCGACGATGCGATCGAGCTTGCGCCGGCCCTCCTGCGCCTCTACGAGCTTCATGTCGAGGTCGCGGGAATGCTCGAGCGCGTCACGGATCGCCGACTGGGTGATCTCGTGGAACACCATCCGCTTCACCGGCACGCGGGGCCCGAGCACCTCGAGCACATGCCAGCCGATGGCTTCGCCCTCGCGATCCTCGTCGGTCGCGAGAATGAGCGTGTCAGCGCCCTTCAGCGCCTGCTTCAGCTCGGTGACGACTTTCCTCTTGTTGGCCGGGACGACGTAACAGGCGTCGAAGTGGTCGTCGGGGTCGATCCCCGCGAGGCGGCCGTGAGTCTCCTTCTTGGCGTCGGGCACCTCGTCCTTGCTCCGCGGAAGATCGCGGATGTGCCCGACACTCGCCTTCACCGTGTAGTCGCTCCCGAGGTAGCCCGCGATGGTCTTCGCCTTCGCCGGGGACTCCACGATCACGAGCGGTTTCGCCACTGCTGCTCCCTGTTTCCGCCGAGGACACAGAATGCGTACTTCTCGGCACCCGGGTCGCGGACCGTAGCCCGTCGCCCTCCCGCTCGGGCCCCGCAGGGCTCGTTGAAGCCGTAACGTGGCCTTGCGACCACCCTAGGTGCGCCGTCTAGCCTGCGCCGCCGTGATCACCGCCGTGAACTGGCTGAGCCCCAAGGATCTCATCGAGACCTTCGGGACCATCGGCCTCATCCTCGTGGTCTTCGTCGAGTCGGGGCTCATCCCGGCGCCCCTGCCGGGCGACTCCATCTTGTTCCTGGCCGGCGCCTTCTGCGCGACGAACAAGGCGGGTGACCCCCATCTCAACCTCGCCGTGGTGGTGCTGGGATCGTTCGTCGCGGCCGTCGCCGGCGCGCAGCTCGGCTACGCGCTCGGTCACCGTTACGGCACGCGCCTGTTCAAGCCCGATGCCCGCATGTTCAAGACCGAGTATCTCGAGCGCGCGCAGGAGTTCTTCGACAAACGCGGGCCGCGTGCGGTCGTGCTCGCGCGTTTCATCCCGTTCTTGCGCACGATCGTCCCCATGCTCGCGGGTGCGGGACGGATGCCGGTGCGCAAGTACGCGGTCGCCAACGTGATCGGTGCCACCATCTGGGCGGTCGGGGTCAGCCTGCTCGGGTTCTGGCTCGGCAGCTCGATCAACATCGACCGGTACCTGTATCCGATCATCGCGGTGATCATCGTGCTGTCGTTGATCCCGCCGTTCCTCGAGTACCGCCGGCACAAGCGGTCGCAGGTGCGGACGCAGCGGAGCCAGGATGGCGCAGCGAGGGAGCCATGATGATCTCTTCGGCCAATTGATCGCGAAGAAGGGCCGCCCCTGAGG
>JALYLU010000335.1:0-514 GCA_030774075.1 Actinomycetota bacterium
CGGTCATCTCCAGCACCAGCCGGTCCGGCTTCATCCCCGTCTCGCGGAGCACGCCCGTGACGGTGGCGGCGAAACCGGCGGTGAGCAGCTGGCGGGCCGAGACGTTGACCGCGATCGGGAGGTCGGGCCGGTGCCGTAGCCGGAGCAACGTGTGCTCGAGCACGCGCCAACCCAGCGGGACGATCAGTCCCGTGTCCTCGGCCAGCGGGATGAAGTCGGCCGGCGGGACGAGCCCGAGCTCGGGATGATTCCAGCGGACGAGCGCTTCGAGCGCGACCGGCGTCCGGGAACGGATGTCGACGATCGGTTGGTAGTACACGACCAACTCTTCGCGTTCCAGCGCGCGGTGCAGTCCCGTGACGCGCGCCAGGCGGTTGGTGGCGTTGGGTGTCTCGTCACGGTCCGTCTGGTACTCGACGCTGCGACGCCCGCGTTGCTTGGCCCGGTACATCGCGTCGTCGGCTTCGCGCAGGAGATCGTCGGCTTGCGCCTCGTCGCGAGCGACCGAGACGCC
>JALYLU010000335.1:524-5550 GCA_030774075.1 Actinomycetota bacterium
CTCACGAACAAGGTTTCGGAGTCGACCTCGAACGGCTGCTCGAGGATCGCCGCGACCCGTTCTACCGCGGTGTGGATCTCGAGGTCGTCCTTCACGTCCTCGACGACCACGACGAACTCGTCGCCGCCGAGCCGCGCGACCGTATCGGACCCGCGCAGTCCTTCGACCATGCGCTGGGCGACCTGGCTGAGGAGGCGGTCGCCCGCGTCGTGTCCGAGACTGTCGTTGACGAGCTTGAACCGGTCGAGGTCGAGGAACAGCACCGCGACGGCCGACTCGTCGCGGCGCGAGCGCTGCAACGCGTGGGTCAGGCGGTCGTTCAGCAGGGCCCGGTTCGGCAGGCCCGTCAGCTCGTCGTGGTAGGCGCGGTACTCGAGGTCCTCGCGGGCGCGCGCCTGCTCGATCGCGACGGCCGCGAGGGAGACGACGCGTTCGAGCAAGGGCCGGTTGTGCTCGCGATCGACGGGCTCGATGTCGAAGAGGAGAGTGAGTGTGCCGGCGACTGCTTCGCGGTTCGGCAGCTCGATGGGAACAGCCCAGCTCGACCGGATGCCCAGCTCCGCCGCAATGTCAGGGAGCTGCTCTGCGTCGGGGCCCGTCGCGTAGAAGTCCACGAAGATCTCCTCGCGCTGCTTGGCCGCGCGCGCCGACGCCAAGGGGCTGTCGATCGTGAGATTGGCCGTGCGCTCGTAGATCGCGGGAGGCAGGCCGGGCGCGGCGGCGATCCGCAGCTCGCCGCCTTCGAGGAGCCGGATCAGGCAGTACCGCGCCTCGGCGTACTCCGCGGTCAACGCCGCGACCCGATCGAGCACGGTCTCCAGGCGCTCGCCCCCCGCGATCATCTCCAGGATCCGCGACTCCTCCGCGAGGAGATCGTCGAGTGCTTTGCGTTCCGTGACGTCGCGGACGTTGAGGATGATCCCGTTGATCGTCGGGTCGTCGAGCCGGTTCGAGATCGAGCTCTCCTGCCAGTGCCAGCGTTGGTCGGCGTGCCGAACCCGCACGAGCGCGCGGGTGGTCTCCTCGGGGTGGTCCAGCATCCGCGTCCACGCGGCCCCGATCTTCGCGACGTCGTCGGGATGGACGTGTCCCCGCAGGAAGTTCCCGACCAACTCGGACGCGACGTGTCCGGTCAGCCGTTCGTACGACGGGCTCACGTACTGGCATCGGGCCTCGAGGTCGAGGATGATGATGCCGTCCGCGGCATGCTGCACGAGGGTGCGAAATCGTGCCTCCGCCGCCGCGACGCTCGCCTCGGCCTCGCGCCGCTCGGTGATGTCGTGCACGTTGACGACGATGCCTTCGATCACCGGGTCGTCGAGCTGGTTCCACGCCGAGACCTGGCACCAGCGCAACGAACCGTCGCGATGGTGCACGCGCATGTCGGCGCGCAGGGATAGTCCGGGCTGCTCGAACAGTCCACCGGCGGTGTCCTCGCGGAGTCGTGCGAGATCCTCGGGCTGGACGATCACATTCGCGTCGCGTCGCCCGACCAGGTCGTCGACCGAGTAGCCCGTCAGGTTCTCGATCGCCTCCGTCGCGAAGACGATCATTCCGGTCCGATCGATGACGACGACCGCGTCGGCCGCGTTGGCAAGGAGCCGCCCGAGGCGGTCCTCGCTGCGCGCGAGCGCGGTCGCCGCGACCTCCCGGTCGCGCGCGCTCACCCAGACGATGCGCATGACGAACACCAGTCCGGCGGCCATCAACACCGCGATGCCGTGGCTCCGGCCGGGACTCACGACGCTCGGCGCCCAACCGAGCCCGACCGCGGTCTCCGCGCCCGCGAGGCACCCGAGACTCCACATCGTCGCCGGGAACACGGCCGGCGAACCTTCGAGCGCGACCGCCTGCGCGGCGCAGAAGACGAAACCGACGGAGAGCACCGGACCCCAGCCGGTCGCGTAGATCACCGACGTCGTGCCGACGACCTGGAGGCCGACGCGCAGGCCGAGCGGCAAGCGGCGCGCCCATTTCCAGTACGTGACCGTCGTAGTGAGCGCGAGCGCCAGCACGGTGACACCGACGAGGACGCCGATGGGCACGGGCGCAAGGATCCCGATGGCCCGGAGCCCGAGCAGCGCCGCGAGCGCGACGACGGTCATCGCCAGCGTCTCGCGTAGAGCCCGGAAGGGCGAACGTTCCATTCCCTGTTCTGTCGGATCATTGCGGGCGGAAACTGATACCTGCCTCGCGGCGAAAGTCCGTTTTGGGCCGACGTCTCGGCGCGACGGTGCTCAACCTCTCGTCAGGAGGCACGCGATCGCGCATCGCGGGCGCGTCGCGGCGACGGAAGAACGCTGGCGGAACAGGTCGAACGCGAAGTAGACGGGGCGATCGAAGGCGACGAGCGGCTCGGCCATCTTGCTCAAGAAGAGCAGCGCGTGCCGCCGATAACCGATGCGTGACACCGAGCGCGGACGAAACCGTCTGCAGCGATGTCACGGGCTAAACGGTTTCGGGGGAAAATCCAAATGTTCCGCGCCTGGTTGACGACGCCGCACAAAGGTCTGATCAGCCGACGCGAGGCGTCCGGGTTTCGGCTGCTCGCCGTCCCGGTGGTGTATCTGATCGTTGCCCTCTTCGGCCTCCCATTGGCATTTCCTCCTACGCGTTGGCGACCAACATCGCTCCGGCGACCCTGGCGACCACTCCTGCGCACGTCGGGCAGCCGTATCAGGTGAGCAACGGCGTTTTCAAGTACACGGCGAGCAACGGGACGACGTTCACCTTCTACAGTGACGCAACGACACCTCGCGTGAACGGCTTTGCGATCAGTTACGCGCCGACGTACCTCTTCAACAGTCCATACATGAAGTCGCTGTGGCTCTCGGGCAAGGTCACGATCACGAAGGGGTCTTCGAGCGCGACCTATGACTTCTCCGACACCGCGCACCCGGTGAAGGTGGCGAGCTGAGAGCGGTTGCATCTTGGCGTTCTGGTCGTAGCATCACGGCTCGAACGACGTTCCGGTCGAAGCCGGTTTGACGTGGGAGACGACACTATGGCGCAGTCCCTGGATTTGAAGCGACTGTTGGAGACCGGGAGACAACTCACCGAGACCGGTCGGAACCAAGCCCTACAACTTGGGACCGACCTGGTCGAACAGGGACGGCAGGCAACCGAACAGATCTCTGCCGCGGTCGATGAGCTGGTCGGCCGCGGCGGCCGGGACCGCCTCGAAGAGCTGCGGCAGACGGTACGCGGCGAAGTGCAGCAACAGCTCCGGACGGTCGCATCCGAGCTCAAAGAGCACCTCGTGGCCCAGGGTCAACTTGCCGCTGACCGGATCGCGGCCGCGGTCGACGCTCGGGACGAGCAGCAACGCAAGCATGCGGAGGAGCTACGGGAAGTCGTGCGTGCAGAGGTGCGTGACGAGGTGCAACGTCAGCTCGCCTCGCTCGGTCTTGCGACCCGTGAAGACCTTGCCGCGCTGGCGCACGCGATCCGAGACGACCTCACGGCGCTCCAAGTGAGACACATCCCCGACGACGCCCGAGGAGCGCCTCCGGGCATCGATTCCTGAGGTCGGCGATTCCTGACGGCAGCCCGGGTCGGAAGGGTGGGTGGAAGTTGCATTTCGGCGTGACGATGTTCCTGACCGACCAAACGGTGGGACCGCTCGAGCTCGCGCGCGAGATCGAGGCCCGGGGCTTGTATTCCTTGTACGTGCCCGAACACACCCACATCCCCACGAGTCGGCGAACCCCACCGCCGACCGGCGATGCGGAGCTCGCCGAGGAGTACAAGCGCACGCTCGATCCGTTCGTTGCCCTCGCGATGGCTGCCGCGGTGACCGAGCGGCTGGTTATCGGGACTGGGATCTGTCTGGTCGCGCAGCGCGATCCGATCGTGACCGCCAAGGCCGTCGCCAGTCTCGATCGGGAGTCCGGCGGCCGCTTCGTGTTCGGGATCGGGTTCGGTTGGAACGCCGACGAGATCGAGCATCACGGCGTCGACATGAAGCGCCGGCGCGACATCGCACGCGAGCACGTGCTCGCGATGAAGGCGCTGTGGCGTGACGACGTCGCTTCCTTCGACGGAGAATTCGTTCATCTCTCGCCATCGTGGTCATGGCCCAAGCCGGGGCCCGGCCGTCCGCCGATCCTGGTCGGCGGAGCGCCCGGTCCGAAATTGTTCGCGCACGTGGCCGAGTACGGCGACGGGTGGATCCCGATCGGGGGCTCCGGCGTGCGCGCCGCGCTCGCCGATCTCGAGCGCGCGTGCGAGGTGCGCGGTCGCGATCCGAAGACGCTGCGCATCGTGCCGTTCGGCACCGTTCCCGACCCGGGCAAGCTCGACTACTACGAGTCGATGGGGATCGACGAGGTCGTCCTACGCCTGCCGGGCGGCCCTCGTGATCGGGTGCTGCCGCGGCTCGACGCGCTGGCCGAGCTGGCCCGTTGAGTGCGCCGGCGCTCATCGGCCTCGACCTTTCCGGCGACGCGGACGCGTGGAGGCGAGCCGGCTTCGTCGTCGATGCCGATGGCGCGTGTCGACTCGGAAACGTACGCATGCAGACGGGTGTCGGCGAGCACGGGATCGCCGGCTGGGAGCTCGGTGACGGCGGTGGTGTGGAGCCCGCCGAACACCCGAACGGCGCGATCGGGCTCGATCATCTCGTCGTCTTCACCGATGATCCCGACCGCACGATCCTCGCGTACGGACGGCTCGGTTTGGAGGTGCGACGGGTCCGCGATCTCGGCGACGGCAGGACGCAGACGTTCTTCCGGGCGGGCGGCGTCATCATCGAGCTCGTCGGCCCCATCGACGGTGATGGCGAGCGGTTGTGGGGTCTCTCGCCGACAGTCGCCGATCTCGAGGCGTGTGCGCGACTGCTCGGCGACCGGCTGGGCCCGATCAAGGATGCGACCCAGCCCGGACGTCGGATCGCCACGCTGCGGCACGCGGCCTGCGGGCTGACGGTCCCGATCGCGTTCATGTCCCCAGAAGGGTGAGCGACACCGCGATCGCCTCGTGACGGCACGCGACGCGCGAGGATGCAGTTATGGCCCTCGGACTCGTG
>JALYLU010000335.1:5560-6011 GCA_030774075.1 Actinomycetota bacterium
TCGCAGGGCCGTGCGCGGCGTGCGCGCAGGAGCTGCGGTCGAGCTTCCACGGCGAGGCGCGGGTCATCGAGGGTGACGACTACGTCCCGAAGACGAACGTCACCCCGAACGCGATCGCGGTGAGGGACGACTGACGGCGCGGGTACCTTGGCGCGGTGCAGACGGGTGCTCGGGTCCGCACCGACTACTACGCCGTGATCGGCGTCGATGTATCGGCGACCGGTGACGAGATCGCCCGAGCCTTTCGCGCTCGGGCGAAGCAGCTCCACCCGGACACGAGCGACGATCCCGACACCGCGTTGCAGTTCAACGAGCTCGTGGTCGCGTACGGCGTGCTTTCGAACCACCGCACGCGCCGCGAGTTCGACCGCACGCGTGACGGGTCCGGCCCGCCCCGAGCGCCGGTCGCGGAGCGCGACGATCGGCGCATCGCGACGGCGCCCTCCAAGGC
>JALYLU010000336.1 GCA_030774075.1 Actinomycetota bacterium
GTATCGACGGCTGCTACTTCGACACGTGGGGCAACGACATCGCGCACAACACCTTCAAGGACAACGGCCGCTTCGCCAACCTGACGAATGGCGACCTCGCCGAGATCTCCGCCCGGCACACACCCGGCAATTGCTGGCACGAAAACACCGACCCCGGCGGCGTCACGACCGCGCCCGAGCGGCTCCAGCAGACCAACGGGACCTGCGGGGTCGCCCACGCCGGTGCGCCGCTCGGCAGCACACTGACCGCACAGGTGATCTGCGCAACCGAGGTCTTCGGCCCGTGCCCGCCGAAACCCGGGAACGACTACCCGCGCCGCGCAAAGGTCGTGCTGCCGGCGCTGACTCCCCAAGCGTCGATGCGGAACCCCTGTGACGGTGTACCGGCGAATCCCTGGTGCACCGAGAACGGGCCGATTACGGCCGGATCCTGATCCCGGACGGGAAGACGTCGTAAACACGCTCGAGAGAGTCCGAGAGGAGGTAAGGCGCGTCGACTCCTGGCGTGCGGTCCGCCCGTTGCTCGCAGCATCCGTTCGCTACTGCGAGGCTCGACTCGTAGAAAAAGGATTCCTGCCCGGCCAAAGCCAATATCGCAAGTTCGTCGTCGTCACTCGAGCACGGACCGGATCAAACCTTCTCATCAGTCTCTTGAACTCACATCCTCAGGTCGACGCCCGAGGAGAAATGTTCCGAGAGATGAAAGGTCAGTCGGTCGAGTCGAGACTAGACCGCGTATTTCGTCGAAGACCTCGACGAATTGAAGCGGTCGGCTTCAAGATCTTTTACTATCACCCGCTCGACGATCACCACTCACAGGTGTGGGACCGTCTCTGCAGTATGGATGACCTCTATATTCTCCATTTGAAACGGCGAAATGTCCTACGCACCGTCACATCGAGGAAGCTCGCCGGGAGCACGGACATCTGGTTGGACAAAGGGCGCGGTGGTAGCACGAAAGAGAAACCGGCCGTGCGATTTTCCGCCAAGGATTTGGGAGGAAGCCTTCGAACAGAACGAGGCGTGGGAAGCCGCCTGCGACGAGCGATTCCGCAATCACGAAATGATGCAGATCTACTATGAAGAGTTGGTAAACGGTCGCGACGTGATGGAGCGCACCGCCAACTTCCTGGGTGTCCGCCCTCATGCGATGTCCAGCGCGCTCCGTCAACAGAATCCGGAGCAACTCGCCGCGCTGATCTCCAACTTCGACGAGCTGCGACTGCATTTTCAAGGCAGTCGCTGGGCGACGTTCTTCGACGAGCGGTAACGCACCCGAACCGGCGACATCACCGGTTACCTCATCAAGCCTTTAGGGATCACCAGAGGCAGATCGAGCACCGACAAAAGACCCGGCGCCGCCGCACAAACATCGGGTATCGCATTCACGAGGCGGCCCGCGGTGCCGATGACACCCGGATCGCCCTGCCCGGGGCGCGCGGTCATCTGGACGTCGCACTCGTAGCTCGGCGTTCCCGTGACGACGACCCGATATCCCCCGGCGCCGACGGGCTGCGGCCAGTCGGGACACAACGCGTCGTCGAGCCGTGTGACGTGCTCGAGGATGATGCGCGGCTCGTCGCCGACGATCCCCTGCACCTCGAAGCGCATCGCCGCGGTCGTGCCCTGCTCGATCACACCGAAACCGAGATCGATCCTCTCGGGCGCGGGCCGGCGTTCGTGCACCTCGCGCAGCTCTTCGACCTCGACGCCGAGACCCGCCGCCAGCACCTTGATCACGCCGCCCCACGCGAACGACAACACGCCGGGAAGCAACAGCAGCGGTTTGGAATCGAGCGCCTGGCCGAAGCCCATCGTCTCGAACAGCACCGTCGGCTGCTCGTAGTGCTTGTAGTTGACGATCTCCATCACTCGGAGCAGTTCGACCTCCTCGCACGTCCCCGCGAGCAACAACGGCAGCGCGTCGTTCGCCCAGCCCGGGTCGATGCCCGACGTGAAGAACGACACGCCACCCTCGGCGCACGCGTCTTCCAACGGCTTGCGCATCGACGGTTCGAGATGCGGAGGAAAGATCGCGGCCACGACGGAGCTCGACACGATGTTCTTGCCCGACCGCAACAGGCGCGCCATGTCGGTGATTGCGTCCATCGGCCGCAGATCGGCGGTTGCGGTATAGGAGACGCAGTCGGCATCGAGCGCGAGCAGCGCGTCGGCGTCATTGGTCGCGCGCACGCCGGTCGGCGGCAGGCCGCACAAATCGCCCGCGTCCTTTCCCGCCTTGTCGGTGGAGTGCACCCACACCCCCACGAGCTCCAGCTCGGGATGGCCGATGATGCAACGCAACGCGGCCGTTCCCACGTTGCCCGTGCTCCACTGGATGACGCGATACGTCACGACAACCGTCCCGCGGCTTCGGCCGCCGCGATGGTCTCGTCGAGGCGGCGCTCGATGATGTCGAGGCCCCGGTCCCAGAATCCGGGATCGGCGAGATCGACGTCGACGAGCTTGCCCAGCTCCTCCGGTGGCATCGATCCCCCGGCGCGCAGCAGATCGAGGTACTGCGGCACGAAATCGGCGCCGCGCGCTTCGTACTGCGCGTACACCGACAGCGCGAGCAACTGACCGTAGGCGTACGCGTACACGTAGCCCGGCGTGGCGATGAAGTGCGGGATGTAGGACCACCAGGTGCGGTAGCCCTCTGTGATCTCGACCGCGTCGCCCAGCATCGGCGCCTGGGACGCCGCCCAGAGCTCGCCGAGTCGTTCGACCGACAGCTCCCCCGCCTCGCGGCGTTCGGTGTGCATCGCGTCCTCGAATCGATTCATCGCGATCTGCCGGAACACCGTCGCGATCTGGTCTTCGAGATTCGACGCAAGCAACGCGAGCCGCTCCTGCGGGTCGGTCACCTCTTCGAGCAGTCGACCGAACGTCACCGTCTCTCCGAAGACCGACGCGGTCTCGGCGAGGGTGAGCGGGGTTCCCTGGTGGAAGACGCCCTGCTCCCGAGCGAGGTACGCGTGCAATCCATGACCGAGCTCGTGCGCGAGCGTGAGGACGTCTCGCCGTCGCGACGTCCAGTTCAACAGCACGTAGGGGTGATGCGACGGCACGGTGTACGCACAGAACGCCCCGGGTCGCTTTCCCGGACGGGCCGGCGCGTCGATCCACGCGCCGTCGAAGAAGCGCTGCGCGGTGTCGGCGAGCTCGCCGGAGAACGACCCGTACGCGTCGAGCACGAGGTCCTTCGCGGCCCGCCATCCGATCTGCGCCTCGACGTCGGCTACCGACGCCATGCGGTCGTAGTCGGCGAGACGGTCGAGCCCGAGCAGGCGCGCCTTCAGGGCGTACCATCGCTGCGGGATCGTGAAGCGACGCTGAACGGCGTCGACGAGCGCTTGCACAGACTCGTCGCCGGCCTCGTTCGCCAGGTTGCGGCTCGCGATCCAGCTGTCGAAGTGCCGGAGCCGGTCGTCGACCGCCTTGTCGGAAAGCAACGTGTTGAGAACGAACGACCGTGTGCGCAGTCCCGGCTCGAGGCCGATGGTGATCGCTTCGGCCGCGCGGCGCCGGACGTCACGGTCCGGCGCGTGCAACTGTCCGAGCGCGGCTTCGAGCGTGGTCGAGGCGCCGTCGAACTCGACCGCGATACTCGACACCTGCTCCTCGAACAACCGCTCCCACGCGCTACGGCCGGTCATCGCCTTCTCGGTGAGGACGACCTCTTCGGGCTCGGTGAGCAGGTGCGGCCGGTACCGCCGCGCGGAGCGCAGATGGTGGCGAGCGATGGACAAGCGCTCGTCGGCGAGCAGTCGCTCGACCTGCTCGTCGGGGACCTCGGCCCATTCGAGCTCGAAGAACAACAACTTGGTGTTGATGACCGTCGCCCGTTCCTCGACCCGTTGCATCCGCGCGCCGCGCGCGGGATCGGTCGTGTCGGTCGCGAAATCGAGCCCCGCGTAGCTGCCGGCCCGACCGACGAGATCGAGTACCTCGGCCAGCCCCTCGATGAACGCGGCCAGTTGGGCTGCGTCGAGCTCGGCGACGTGCCCACGCGTTCGGGCGAGCTCCTCGGCGCGTGCGTCGGCGGCGTCGAGGAGGTCAGCGAGGCCTTGGTCGGCGGGTTCCGGCAGCAGCGGCCCGAGATCCCACACGATCTCGGCGGCGGTCAGGTCGGCGTCGGTCGCGGTCATGTCGCGCACACTACCCACCACCTCGATGCACTCGAAGAGCGTCCGAAGCGCGAATCGGCCGGTGGCACCCGCTCACAGCTTGTGGTGCATCACCAGTGCGCGAGCGGTGAAGCCGGAGCGCTCGAAGAAGTTCTTCGCGTCGCGGGCGCCGGGAAGTGCATACGCGTCGATCCCCACGCAGTGTGCTCCGGCGCAGAACTTGATGATCAGATCGGCGATGGACTCGCCCACCCCGACGGCCCGGGCCTCCTGTTCCACGAACAGGTCACCGATCACTCCGAGCCGCGAGCCGTCGCGCAGCGTCTCGATCTCGACAGTTCCGAACCCGACGATCGTGCCGTCGATCGTCCCGACGATGATCGCCGCGTCGTTACGTCCGAGCAGCGACGCGAGCGTGTCCTCGTGCGGTTCGGGCCGCGCCTCGCGCGTCGCCCACAGCGCACCTCCTCGCTGGCCGGTCATCTCGGCGCGCAGTGCCCGCGCCAGTTCGACGAGGACGGGAAGGTCGGTCGGGTTGGCCGCTCGAGCGGGCTCCACTGTGTCCGCTACTCGGCGAGCTGTTCGATCTTGCCGAGGATCGTGCGCCGCTGTCGGTGGGAAGTCTCGTACGCGTGAACCGCGTCGAGCTCGTCGGGCGCAAGACCGATGAGCCGTTCCACGACTTGCGACGCCGACAACGCGTCGTAGCCGGGGATGGGAAGCCCGGCTCTGCTCGCCAAATCGCCATTCGTCGCACTCGCCGGATCGTCGCGAGTGTCCGGAGGCTCCGCGGTCGGCGGCGGCGGCGCGATGGCCGCTGGTGCCGGGGACGGCAGCTCCTCGGCGACCGGCGATGCCGGCGACGTCTCGGCGCGCGCCGGTGACGGGTCGGACACCTGGGAGCCGAGGAGCTCGCCGGCTCGACGGTGCGCGTCCGCGACGGTCTGCTCGACGCGCCGGCGAACCATCGGCGCGCCGAACGCCAACGCGACCTGCCCGAGACTGCGCGCCGTCGTCACTTGCTGCTGCACCTCCTCTTGGCGGCGGTCGATCTCGGCCCGGCCCCGGGACACGAACATGTCGACGAGCTGCGGCGCGGCGTCCTTCAAGAACAGCCCGATGCCGATGGGCGCGTACAGCAACAGCTCGAGCGTGCGTTCGATGCGATCGGGATGCTCGGTCATGGCGATGCGGTCGCTTCTCGCTCGTCGGCCACCGTGGCGACCTCGAGCCCCGCGGTCGTCGACGCCGTCGACGCGGTCTCGAGCTCGGAGTTCGAGTCTAGAGACGTCTTCCGGCGCACACGAACGATGCTGAGCGCCACCGCGACTGCGGCCGCCGCGAAGCTCGCCAGCGTCACCCACTCCCCGTAGCGTACGTAGGGCGTCTCGCCGCCCGTCGCGGCGACCGTCGTTTCGACCACGGTCCGATCGAACAGATGCGTGCGGTCGTGAACGGCACCGTCGGCGTCGATCACCGCGGTGATGCCCGAGATCGCAGCCTGCACGACGGGTCGGCCGGTCTCCCCGGCGCGCATCTGGCCGATCGCGAGGTGCTGCGCAGAGTTCGCCGAACGCCGGTAGGAGCGGTTGTTCGTCGAGACCACGATCACGTGCGCGCCATCGCGCACCAACGGCCGCACCTGGTAGCCGAACGCCGACTCGAAGCAGATCAGTGTGCCGATTCGTACCCCTGCGACGCGGAACAGCCCGGGCGTGCGACCCGGTTCGTAGTCGCGCGGTACCCGTTTCAGCTCGCTGACGACGTGCTCCAGGGACGCGCGGAACGGCACCGACTCGCCGAACGGCACCAGGTGACGCTTGACGTACTCCTCACCCGGGCCCGTCTTCGGATCCCACACGATGCCCATG
>JALYLU010000337.1 GCA_030774075.1 Actinomycetota bacterium
CCGGTCGTGCATCGCGTTCTCGGAAGTCTCGCCGGACGACATCTCGTCGTACGGCTGCATCGAACCGATGCCGGGCACGTCGCGGACCGGACCCGCTTTGGCCGACGGCGTCGTCGAGGTCCGTCGCGTCGTCGAGAAGCCCTCGCGCGACGAGGCGCCGTCGAACCTGGCGATCATTGGTCGCTACGTGTTCACGCCCGAGATCTTCACGACGCTCGACCTCATCGTGCCGGGGCGCGGCGGCGAGTTGCAGCTCACCGACGCGATCGCCATGTTGCTCGAGCATGAGAGCGTGTTCGGCTGCCATTGCCGGCGCGGTCGATACGACGTCGGTCAGAAGATCGATTTCCTGCGCGCGAACGTCGAGCTCGCGCTCGACCGCAGTGACCTCGGACCGGCCTTCGGTGAGTGGCTGCGCGAGTACGTCGCTGCTCGTTGGCCGGTGTGATACCCCTGTTGGCGTGATAGCGCTCGACGACGCACAGGCCACGATCCTCGACGCGGTAGCGCCGCTTACACCGCGCCCGTTCGCGCGCCGCGATGCCCGCGGGCTCGTCCTCGCCGAGGAGGTGGTCGCACGCGAGCGGGTCCCGCCGTTCGCCAACACGGGTATGGACGGTTACGCGGTGCGCGCGGCCGACACGCCCGGATCACTTCGGGTCATCGGCGAGCTCCCGGCCGGGCGCGCGCCGACGATCGCGGTCGGACCGGGCGAGGCGATTCGCATCATGACGGGCGCGCCGATGCCCGAAGGCGCGGACGCGGTCGTGATGGTCGAGCGGACGCGCGTCGACGGCGAGAAGGTTGCCGTCGAGGTGGCGCAGCCGGGCGAGCACGTGCGGCCCGCCGGTGGTGATGTCGAGGCCGGCGAGCTCGTCTTCCCGCGTGGCACGCTCCTCGGACCCGCGCATCTCGGCGTGCTCGCGAGCCTCGACGTGCACGAGGTGTCGTGTCACCCGCGACCGCGCGTCGGTGTGATCTCGACGGGCGACGAGCTGGTCGAGCGCGGCACGCTCGCGCCGGGTCGCATCCGCGACTCCAACCGGCCGATGCTCCTCGCGCTCAGCGAGGAGCTCGGCTGCGAGGCGATCGACGGCGGCATCGTCGGTGACGACGAGCAGGCGATAACGGCCGCGGTCGAGCATGCGGCCGACACCTGCGACGTGTTGCTGACGAGCGGCGCGGTGTCGGTCGGCGATTACGACTTCGTGAAGCTCGTCCTGGAACGGGTCGCGAAGCAACGCGGCGGTTCGTCGCTGTGGGCACAGGTTGCCATCAAACCCGCCAAGCCACTCTCGTTCGCGATGCTGGGGCCCGTCCCCGCGTTCGGCCTCCCGGGCAATCCCGTCTCGTCCCGGGTGAGCTTCGAGCTCTTCGCCCGGCCGGCGATGCGCAAGCTCGCGGGCCGCGCCGACGTCGTCGCCGAGCCGGTACGCGCGATCGCAGCGACGGCGATGCCCCGCCGGCCCGACGGAAAGCTGCACCTCGACCGGGTGCGGGTGTGGTTGGACGACGGTCGCTACTACTGCGAGCGCGCGGGAGCCCAGGCGAGCAACGTGCTGTCCGGGATGGCCGGCGCGAGCGGCCTGACGCTCCTTCCTGACGGCGAGGGCGTCGATGCCGGCGCCGAGGTCCGGCTGCTGCTGCTCTGAGCGTTCCCGGTCGAAGAGCAGCCGAGAAAAAGTCTCTTGTGGAATACCACGCTCCGTGGTACAACGTATACACAACGGGGTCGCCCGGGCGGGCGAAATGCAATGCCGGGAGGCGGCAACCGTGTGGCAAGGTGCAACGACACGCAGGGCGGCGTGACGCAGCACACCCGGGGAAGCGAAGATCCGTCGGCTGAAGTTGGTCGCTGCGCCGAGCGGGGAGCCAGAGCGAACCCACCCCCGGGAGCCACGCAGCTTTCGATTCTCGGACCTCCCGTAACCTGAGGTCGTGACGATCCGCGCGATGCCGGTTCCCCTGATCGATCCGTTCGCGCGGCGCGTCAAGGATCTGCGGGTTTCGATCACCGATCGCTGCAATTTCCGCTGCGCCTACTGCATGCCCGAAGAGGGGATGCAATGGCTGCCTCGCGAGGAGTTGCTCACCTACGAGGAGATCGCTCGGATCGCGCAGGTCTGCGTAGAGCGCTACGGCTTCGAGGCGATCCGTCTCACCGGGGGCGAGCCGCTCGTGCGGGCGCACGTGACGCGCCTCGTGCAGCTGCTCGCGCCACTCGACGTCGACATTGCGATGACGACGAACGGCGTGCGGCTGCCCGAGCTCGCGCACGATCTCGCGCAGGCGGGGCTACGCCGTATCAACGTCTCGCTCGACTCGCTGCAGCGCGAACGCTTCTTCGCGCTCACCAAGCGCGACGAGCTCGACCGGGTGCTGGCCGGAATCGACGCGGCGCTCCTCGCGGGACTTGCGCCGGTCAAGGTGAACGTCGTCGTCATGCGTGGGATCAACGACGACGAGGTCGTCGACCTCGCGCGTTTCGGTCGCGACAAAGGCGTCGGCGTTCGATTCATCGAGTTCATGCCGCTCGACGCGCAGGGAGAGTGGAGTAACGACAAGGTCGTTCCCGGGCAGGAGATCCTCGAGCGGATCGACGCAGTGTTCCCACTCGAGCCGGGCGATCCCGACCATGTCGAACCCGCGGAGCGCTTTGTGTTCCGCGACGGCGTTGGAGATGTCGGCGTGATCTCCAGCGTGAGCGAGCCGTTCTGCGACAACTGCGACCGCGTGCGCGTGACTGCCGAGGGACAGTTCCGGACGTGTCTGTTCGCGCTCGACGAGACCGATCTGCGCGCGGTGTTGCGAGCCGGTCGCGGTCTGGACGAACCCGATCTCGACGGCCGCCTCGCGGCCGCGATCGAGGGCGCGGTCGCGACCAAGTGGGCGGGACACCGGATCGGCCAGGTCGACTTCATACGGCCCGATCGATCGATGAGTCAGATCGGCGGCTGACGGCCCCGACCGGGTCGCGCGTGATCGGGTCCGGTCGTGCATTTCTCCTGGTGCACCTACACTTCGTGCCCATGGCACCGGAGTTCACGCATCTCGATCCTCTCGGCCGGGCTCGCATGGTCGACGTCACGGCCAAGGAACCGAGTCACCGCCGGGCGGTCGCCCGCTGCCGCGTGCACATGGAGGCCGAAACCGCCTCGAAGATCGCATCGGGCGCGATCTCGAAGGGTGACGTGCTGGCGGTGGCGCGGGTCGCCGGGATCCAGGCGGCCAAGCAGACGCCGCACCTGCTCCCGCTGTGCCACCCGCTGCTTGTCGGCGCGGTGCTCGTGAATTTCCGGCTCGAGGACACGTATGTCGAGGTCGAGGCCAATGTCGACACCGTCGATCGAACCGGTGTGGAGATGGAAGCGATGACCGCGGCGGGTGTTGCTGCGCTCACGATCTATGACATGTGCAAGTCGATAGATCGTTCGATGACGATCGGCGATCTCGCGCTCTGGGAGAAGACGGGCGGACGCTCCGGGACCTGGCGCCGGCAATCAGACGGCTCCGACGAATTTGGTTTCTGAGACATCGTCGGTTTCTGTCAATCTCATGAGTTCGTAGGCCGGGCTCCTTTGACAGCGCGTCGGGTTCTCCGTCCGTTACGCGCCGAAATTGCACGCACAAGTTGTCGTGGCGATTCGAAATCGCCAGACTGCAGCGGCGACGATCCACCACTCGATCGTTATGCGTTGTTACCGTCGCCGACAACAAAGGTGGTCGAGAGGTCTTGACACTCGTGGTCCTGGTCATTCTCGCTGCACTCTGGGCGGTCGTTTTGTTGCCGCCCCTGCTGCGATCCCGTGCGGAGCGGGCGAACGACTCGATCGGTGATTTCAATTACCGACTCGATGTCCTCGGTCGCACGAACGGAGCGCGACACGCCACGGGCGGGAAGCCGCGTGTCTCGCCGGGCCGGCGGGCGGCCAAGCGTCGCCGGGACGTGTTGCGCACGTTGCTCGCGGCGGTCGGCGGATTCGGTCTCCTCGCGATAGCCACGGATGCCGCGATCGTCTGGGCGTTGTTCCTCGTCGGCGCACTCGCGTTCGGCGCGTTCTGTGCGATGTGGGCGTGGGCACGCTCGATGCATGTCGAGCGTGCGCTGAAGGTGCGTTCGATGGAACGGCAGCGCGCGCCCGACTGGGTGTTGCGCCGCGCGGCATCGTCGTAGCGTCGTCTCGACCCTCGTGGTCGTAGCATCCGGTCGTGGACCGCGGCCCGGAGATCGCAGCACTCGGCGAGTCCGCGCGCGCCGCGTTCGAAGAGAAGCACCGTGCCCGCGAGATCACCATCACCGCGTCGCGAAAAGCAATCCAGGCGTGCGCGGCGTCGATCCGGTCGACGCACCGCGGCGAGTACGACGCGGCCGAAGCGCTCGCGTGCGAAGCCCGTGACCACCTGGCGGCGGCCGACGAGGCGCTCGCCGGCCAACCCGACGTACGCACCGGCGGTCCGCTGAACGACGCGAAGAAAGAACTGGCCGAGGCGTGGCTCACGCTCGCGCTCGTGCGCGATCTCCCGTTGCCGGGCCCGGTTGAGCTCGGTATCGAGATCGCTCCCTATTGCAACGGTCTCGCCGAGGCCGCGAGTGAGCTCCGCCGCCAGCTGCTCGACCAACTGCGCGCCGGCGAGTTGGCGCGCGCCGAGATCCTCATGCGCGCGATGGACGAGATCTATTCGCTGCTCGTGACGATCGACTATCCCGACGGCGTCACCGGCGGTTTGCGGCGAACGACCGACGCGTTGCGCGCGGTGCTCGAACGAACCCGCGGCGACCTGACGACGGCGATGGTCGCGGCCCGGCTCCAGACCGCGATCGAGTCGGCGCAACGAGCGACGCACGACTGACGAGACCGGCTCGCGCCGGGCGGGCAGGTCAGCGCCCTTTTGGTACGCAAGCTCCTTCTTCGGGAGACTGCGGCGTCGAATACCCGAGCAGTGCCGGCCTCGCGGGGCACCGGCGCGGCGCGACGGTGTGGTAGATGTTGCACGCCCGATTCCGGGATGGCTGACAAATCGGGTCTGAATCGGCGACACGGGGGCCACACCGTATGGCAAGGTCTCCTTCCGATCCGGCCCGGGCGCGGCGTCGTCGGCCCAGCCGCGAGGTCTACGAGGTCTAAATGCTCCAGTTTCGTTACGTTCGCCGTGCCCTCCCCGTCCTGGCTCTCCTGCTGATTCCGCTGGGGGCCGTGCCGGGCACCACGCCATTGGGAGCGGCGACCCGCACGCCCGCCACCACGACCGAGACGGTCACGGCCACGGTCGACACGTTCGTGGCGGGCCGGTATCCCGGAAACGACTTCACGGGCTACGCGCAGTACGACATTCCGCTCGCAAACTTCGTGGTCAACGCGGGCTACACCCAGCAGCCCATCACGACCGCTGAGGTGGCAGGTACGTTCCGCGGCCTGCAAAAGTTCGATTTCTCGCAGTTCGCGGGCCGGGAGATCGTGAAAGCTGTTTGGCACGGTGATGCGCTTGCCGTCACCGGCACCAAGCCTGTCGTGTTGGCGTTGTGGCCGATCAGTACGGCGTGGGATCAGTGGAGCACATCCTGGGCCAACCAGCCGGGTGTTCGCGCGTTCCAGCGGTACAGCAAGGGCTTCACGCATCCGGGTTGGCGGACCGCCGACATCACGACGTATGTCGCAAACTATGCCAGCGGCCTCTGGGTGAACCACGGATTGGAGCTGCGCGTCCCAGCCGGGAATGGTCTCGTGCAGCTCGCCTCCTACATCTGGGGGCCGGCCAGCTACGTGGACGTGACGTACAGCACGCCGTAGGTCGGCACACCCCTGTGCCGAACGATCGGGCCGACATCGACGCGGCACCGTTGCACTACGACAGGGCGGACCAACCCGTCGTGACCCCAATCCCGACCCAACGGGTGGTCGACGATGGACGCTCGTCGTCGGAGAGAGGCGCGGATTGTCACTCGAGGAGTCGGCCAGACGGGCGTGAAGTCCTCGGCTGACCGCGACTCTGAA
>JALYLU010000338.1:0-853 GCA_030774075.1 Actinomycetota bacterium
ATCACTACCACCGCGATCACGCCCGCGACGCGCGCCGTCTCCGCGATCCGGTTTGGGAGCGGCGCGCCATCCTCGAGCGCCGGAACCGTCTCCGCGTCGGCCCGATCGACGAGTACGAGCGTGAGCATCGTCGCCGCGGCCCACATCACGAGCAACCAGCTCCGATCGGTCCCCGCAAACGAAGCGTGCCTTAGGGCGGCGAGACCACCGAGACCGAGGAGCGCGACGGTCGCGCGCCGCGTCGGAATCGACGGGAGCGCGAGGACACCGAGCACGGCCGCGAGCGCGCCGCCCAGCGCGCCGACGACCCACGGGGAGTGCGCGTGCTCGGCCGCGATGCCGCCGACCGAGCCGAGCGCGAGGGCCGCGGGGACGGCGACGATTCGGTATGCAGGCGCAACCCGTCGGCGGCGGATCGCAGAACCGGCACGCGCGCCGACGAGGTTCACGCGTGCACCACCTTCGTCGCCCAACGATCCGGAGGTTCGGGCGGCGGACCGGACACGGCGCGGGCGAGCCGGCGCCCGAGGTCGCGCGCGTCGGCGACCTGCTCCCCTACCGGCTGTCCGTCCTCGAACGTCCCGCACCAAACGACTCCGCCCGCCGCGAGCGTCGCGGTGCCGATTCCCGCGGCCAGGCTCGCCGCGACCTCCGGGGCGCCGCCGCGCAGGTCGACGACGATCGCGATCCCGAGTGCCGGCGGGGGCTCGTACTCGCGCACCACGATCTCTCCCCGGCGGGCGCTCGTCGGCCAGTGGACGAGCCGCGCCGGATCTCCGGGCGCGTACGGGCGCACGGTTCGCACCGTGTCGCCACCACCCCGAACGAGGAGGGTCGACCCGCTCGTCACGCG
>JALYLU010000338.1:863-5990 GCA_030774075.1 Actinomycetota bacterium
GGGCACCGGTTGCAGCACCGCGGACGCAACGCTCGGCCGCGGCGCGACCACGATGGGGGCCGGCAGCGCGACCCGCACGGTGCGCGTGCGCACGAAGACTCCGAGCGGAGCGGAGGTGCGCAGCTGGATGCGCACCGAGCGGAACACACCCCGGCGCGTCGCAGTGTGCGGGAGCCGTCCGTCGGCCGGTGCCGCGGTTCGGCACCAGACGCCGGGCGGATCGAGTGCACGCACGTCGAGTCTCGACGCGTTTGCGGTGATTCGGATCCGCAACTCGACGGCATCGCCGACGGTCGCGTCGGTGGGTCCGACCACCGAAACGCTCAAGCGCGCGAGCGAGCAGATGGGCCACAGGATCCCGACAACGAACAACGTGAAGGCGAAGACCCCGACCGCGACGACCGCCTCCTGTCCGGTTGCCGCGCCCGCGGCCACTCCGTACGCTCCGAGCGTGAAGAGCATGATCGAGGTGAGCGTGAGGTCGCCCGGACCCTGGTGACCGGGTCCGCCGCCGCGGAGCGCGGCGCCCGGCCCCCGACCGCCGGGCCCGGCGCCGTCGACCATCACGCTTGAGGCTGCGCTCGAGGATATGGAAGCGCTCACGCGTGCGGAGCCGCGACGCGTTCCACGATCTCGGTGATCACGCGCGCGCCGGCGGCGACGTCGACGCCGCTCGCGAGCACGATGCGGTGCGCAAGTGACGCGGACGCGACCGCCTTGACGTCGTCGGGCGACACGAAGTCGCGCCCGGTGACCGTGGCGTGCGCCTGCGAAGCGTGCAGCAGCCCGAGGCTCGCGCGCGGCGAAGCGCCGAGCGCGACACCGGGATGATTCCTCGTCGCGTCGGCGACGTCGAGCACGTAGTCGAGCACCGAGTGCGCACAGTGCACGTGGCGAACCGCGGCCATCGCGTCTGCGAGCTCCGAGGGCGTCGTGACGGGTTCGATGTCGTCGAGCGCTTCGACACCGCCGTCGCCGCCCAGGATCTGGCGCTCCGCCTCGCGCCCGGGGCGCCCGATGGTGCACACCATCGCGAACCGATCGAGCTGGCTGTCGGGCAGCGGGAACGTGCCGGCGTGACCGAACGGATTCTCGGTGGCGACCAGGAAGAACGGCACGGGCAACGGGTGCGTCAGACCGTCGACGGTGACCTGATGCTCCTCCATCGGCTCGAGGAGCGCGGCCTGGGTGCGCGGCGACGCCCGGTTCACCTCGTCAACGAGGACGACGTTCGCGAACACGGGCCCGGACCGGAACTCCCAGTCGCCGGTGGCCGGGCTGTAGACCGACGTGCCCGTCACGTCCGCGGGCAGCAGGTCGGGTGTGCACTGGACCCGCCCGAAGCGCCCGCCGATCGCGTTCGCCAACGCCTTCGCCAAGAGGGTCTTGCCCGTGCCGGGCACGCCTTCGACCAGGAGATGACCGCCCGAGAGCAGTGCGACGACCGCGAGCCCGACGACGTCGTCGGCGCCGCGCATCGCCCGCGACACCGCGTGGAACACGTCGACGGCGACGGTTCGCGGGTCGCGCGGCTCGTCGACGGGCGAAGTCGGCAATTGCATATCGCCGCCCAGGGTAGGTCACGGTGAGAAGCCCTCAGAACGGCACCCGACACCGATCGACGTCAGGCGCCTGACGAACCGGGCTCGTCGCCGGTCGCGTCGCCGGTCGCGTCGCCGGGCTCATCGCCATCGCCGTCGTCGGACCCGGCCGCTCCGATCTCGTCGAGCATCAGGGTGACGAGCTCGAAATGAAGTTGGGTGAGCCAGCTGTACAGCACGCCGTACTCGAAGCGAGGGTCGTCGCGCGCGTACTCCGTGTCGCCGTCCTCGCTGACGCCGAGCGCCGTGCCGATCACCAGCCGGGCATCGTTCACGGCGGTCAGCCATTGCATCTCTTGCTCGGGACGAAGCACGACCTTGATCAAGCCGCGCGTGTTCGGCGCCGCCGCTTCGAGACCACCGAGGATCGCCTGGAGCGCCGCTGCACGCGAGCGAACGAGGTCGTCGTGCACGAGCGCGTCGAATTCGCCCTGGGCCGCCTCCTCGGTCGGATCGAGGTAGGCACGCGGGTAGAGCCGGTCGCGGACCTCGCCCTCGGGCGGCTCTTGGATGATCGTCATCATGTCGCGCACCGTCATGGCCAGCAGTTCGACCTCCGGCGCGTGCAGCGTGACCACGAGCGTGCCGTCCCGAGGAGATCGAACGAACGTGCGCCGAGCCATTCAGTCGTCTTTCTGCATCGTCGCCCACAGGCCGTAGCCATGAAGCCGGGCGACGTCGGCCTCGCACTTCTCGCGCGCGCCACTCGCGACGACGGCTTTCCCCTCGAAATGCACCTGGTTCGTCAATCGGCTCGCCTTGGCGCGCGAGAAGCCGAAGAGCTTCTGGAACACGAAGATGACGTAGGCGAAGGTGTTGACGGGATCGTTCCACACGATGACGACCCACGGGACGTCGAGGCGCTCGTCTTCGCCGCCGAGCAACTCCTCGACGGTGTCGGGGATCGTGATCTCCTGGATGTCGGGAGGATTCATCATTCCTCCGAACGAACATCCTCGGCGATGCGCGCGAGCAGACCGTTGACGAATCGTCCCGAATCCTTCGTCGAGTACTGCTTCGCGAGCTCGACCGCTTCGGTGATGATCGCGCCCGTCGGAGTCTCGATCACCCAAGCGAGCTCGTACGTACCGAGGCGCAGGAGCGCGCGATCGATCACGGGCATGCGCTCGAGCGACCAGTGCTCCGAGAACTTCCGGATTAGTGCATCGATCGCTTCCCGGTGGTCGTCGGCGCCGAGCACGACGCGGCACGCGTACTCGTCGGGCTCGACGGGCAGCTCGGCGATCAGTGCGGCCGCGCTCAAACCGCGCAGCTCACTCTCGTACGCGAGACCCAGTGCCCGTTCCCGCGCAGCACGGCGCGTCGCCACCGGTGTCTCCTCTCGGTTCGCTCAGGAGCGGGACAGGTACTCGCCGGAACGCGTGTCGACCTTGACGCGGTCACCGACATTCACGAAGAGCGGCACCTGCACTACGAGACCGGTTTCGAGGGTCGCCGCCTTGCGCGCGCCCGACACCCGGTCGCCCTGCATGCCCGGTTCGGTCTCGGTGACGACGAGCTCCACCGATGCCGGCAGGTCGACGCCGATCACCTCGTCCTCGTAGGTGGGCAGCACAGCCGTGTCGCCCTCCTTCAAGTAATTGACGGCGTTGCCGACGCTCTCCAACGTCACATGGAGCTGGTCGTACGTCTCATTGTCCATGAAGACGTAGTCACCGCCCTCGCGATAGAGGAACTGCATCTCGCGTTTGTCGATCACCGCGAGCTTGACCTTCTCATCCGCTCGGAACGTCCGGTCGAGCACCGCACCACTGCGCACGTTCTTCAGCTTCGTCCGTACGAACGCGCCGCCCTTGCCCGGCTTGACGTGCTGGAACTCGACGACCGACATCAGCCCTTCCGGGAGATTGAGGGCCATGCCGTTCTTCAAATCGTTGGTCGAGATGCTCACAGCACGAGATCCTTGGGGGTCAGGGTGAGGGGTTCGGCGCCGATCGCGCCGACGACGAGCGTGTCCTCGATGCGGACCCCGCCGATGCCGGGGAGGTAGACGCCCGGTTCGACGGTGACGACGTCGTTGAGCAGCAAGGTATCACTGGCCGTCGAGGCGACCCGCGGTGCCTCGTGGATCTCGAGCCCGACACCGTGACCGGTCGAGTGCGAGAACGCGTCGGCCCAGCCCGCATCGGCGATGACGTCGCGCGACGCGCGATCGACCGCCGCGCACGCCACCTCGGCGGCCACGGCGGCGCGTCCCGCCAGTTGACTCTGCAGTACCACCTCGTACAGACGGCGCGCATCGGCTCCGGGATCGCCGACCGACACCGTTCGGGTCATGTCGGAGCAGTACCCGTCGACGACGCACCCGAAGTCGCAGACGATGAGCTCGTTCCGCTCGATCACGCGCTCGCTCGGCACGTGGTGCGGCTTCGAGCCGTTCGGTCCCGACGCGACGATCGGATCGAAGCTGTTGCCGCTCGCGCCGCGCTCGCGCATCGCGAACTCGAGCGCGACGGCAAAGTCGCGTTCGGTCGGGCGCTCGGCCAGCGTCGACGACAACGAGAGGAACGCGTCGTCGGCGATGGCGCAGGCGCGGCGGATCCGATCGATCTCGCCCGCGTCCTTGACCCGGCGTAGCGCCTCGACGAGCTCGCCGGCAGGCACGATCTCGACCTCCGGGAAGGCGGCGGAGAATTCGATCTGTTGCGCCCAGGTGACGCTGTGCTCCTCGAGCCCGAGTCGCGAACCGGGCGCGACGGCCTTCCCGAGGAGCTCCCGCTGCGCGGCTCCGGTGAGCGCGATCTCGATCTGCGCCTCCGCTCCGGACCCGTCCAGCTCCTCGTGCGCGCGCTGGGTGTAGCGACCGTCGGTGACGAACCGGGCGCCGTCGTGGGTGACGAGCAGGACTCCCGCCGAGCCGGTGAACCCGGTGAGATAGCGCACGTTCGCGAGCTTCGACACGAGGAGCGCGTCGATGGTGGCATCGGCGAGTCGCCCCTGCAATCGGCCGAGGCGCGAGCGGACATCGAGCGCCGCAAACGGCGCGGTCGAGATGTTCATGCCCGCTCCTCCAGCAACGTCGCGGCCGCGTCGATTGCCAAGCGGTAGCCGGCGGCTCTCAGACCGGTGATCGTGCCGTCGACCACGGGCGAGACCACCGAGTGGTGGCGCCACGACTCGCGCGCGTGCGGGTTCGAGAGGTGGACCTCGATCTTGACCCCGTCGTAGGTCGCGAGTGCGTCGGTCAGCGCGTAGGCGTAGTGCGAGAACGCGCCCGGGTTGAAGACGATCGCCGCGCAACGGCCCCGCGCGCCGTGGATCGCGTCGACGAGCGCGCCCTCGTGGTTCGACTGGACGTGCTCGACGTCGTGGCCGCGCTTGGCCGCCGCCTCCGACGCGATGGCGACCAGCTCGTCGAGCGTCGTGGTGCCGTACTGCTCGGGCTCTCGTTCGCCGAACAAGTTCAGGTTCGGTCCCGAGAGCAACAAGATCGTCGCCATGGGTGCGGCCTATCCCTCGATACCTATCGCGGCGAGCGCCTTGCGCACCGCGGCCGGGTCGGGAT
>JALYLU010000339.1 GCA_030774075.1 Actinomycetota bacterium
CTCGGGTGAGGCGACCTGCCGGGCGCGCCGATCGGCCGCGTTCAGCTCACGCTGCCGGCGTGTGAGGTGTCGACGATGAGCAAGCTCGACGGGCAGTGATGCGACACTTTGTTGGGGACGCTGCCGAGCACGAAGCGACGTGCGCCGGCCATCCCACGGTTGCCGACGACGATCAGGTCGGCCTCGGCGTCCGTAGCGACCTTGATCAGCGCATCCGCGGCGTCGCCGGCGACATAATGCGCTTCGGTAGCCACGCCGACGCGGGCGGCTTGCGCCATGGCCTCATCGCAGATTCTGTGGCTCTCGGCGAGGATTGCTTCGTCCGACTCCACGACGTTGGGCACGACGCCGACTTCGAATGCGGCCGCGAGATGATACGCACTCGACAGCTTGTGTCCGTGGACGACGTGCAGCGTCGCACCCGTCAAGCGCGCCAGCTCAATCGCGGCACCGACGGCAATGTGCGCGCCTGCCGACCCGTCGGTTCCAACAACGATCTTCGTGTACATCGCTTCCCTCCCCGCGGTCTTGCGGCGCAATCGACCAGGTTCTAGCACGTCGTCGAACGCACGGCGCGCGCGCCGGGCGCGGCTTCAAGGCCTGTCGACATCCGGGCAGCGGTTGACGTCGGCGACGTCTCGTCGACACAGCTGGGGGTTGAGCGGCGCGAACAGGCCCCACGCGTTCGCGGCGCCGGGCACGACCCACGCATGCAGCATCCACATGTCGGCGCCGTTCAGATAAGCGCCGTTACACAGGAGCGGAGATCGCACGTTCTCGCGTTGGAGCAGTCCGGTGCGGTCGAAGCACAGACCGAAGTGTCGGTGCCACTTGTCAGCCGGCCCTGCGAACCCAACCGGCCCGGCGGGGTCTCTCGTACGGACCCAGTACGAGAAGCCGACGAGTTGCGTTTCGCCGAGGCGAGGGCCGTAGAGCAGCATCGCCGGACGGGCCGGATCGAACGGCGCGTCGATGAACCGCCAGTTCGTCCAATGCGTCCCGACGCCTTCGGTGAAGGAAGCGGACATGACGTAACCGGAGCGCTTGGCGTCGTCCGTCGTGTGGAGCTGACACGCGACCTGGGCGGCAGTACGCAGCTCGCGTGCCAGGCTGCTTTCGGTCGCGCCTCGCAGTTCGATCGGTGGTTCGGCACCAGCTCGACCGTGACCCGAAGGCCCGATCACACCGTGCAGCGGCGCGCGTTCCTCCGAGCCGATCTGCACCAGTGCCGTCAGGCTCGAGGCTTGCGCGGCCGGAGCTCGAGTGGACGCGCAGCGCAGCGTGTCGAAGTCCGGCAGCGAGCGCTCGCTCTCCGGGCTGCAAGCGTCGAGCAGAACGAGCGCGAGAACCAGCGCGCACGCGCGCCGCCGGCCACGGTTGCTCGCTCGCAAGCGCCCTGGGAGCGCCGAGGAGGTCTCGGGGCGCCGTTGGCGTACGACAGAGTCGGCCTCGGACAGCACGGCTGAGATTGCCACACGACGGCCCAGGCGCGACGCGAGAAGCGGTGCGGCCGACGGGCTATACGCGCGCTCGGCGTCTTCTCGTGAGTCCGATCCCACAGCCGATCAACGCGAGCCCGGCAATGATCAGCGCACTCGTGCGTGCTCCGGTGCGCGCCAGGGACGGCGGTGTGCTCGTCGCGGGAGGCGTGCTCGTCGCGGGAGGCGTGGTCGTCGGCGTGCCGCCGGCTGTCGACCTCGGGGTGACACCAGCGGTCGTGACCGTAACGTGGGTCGTGGTGGGCGTTGTGCTCGATGTCGAGGTGCTCGATGAGGTGCTCGATGTCGAGGTACTGGACGTCGAGGTGCTCGACGTCGACGTGCTCGAGGACGACGACGTGCTCGACGTCGAGGAGCTGGACGTTGAGCTGCTCGAGGACGATGACGTGCTCGAGGTCGGCGTCGACGGAATCGTGCATTGGTTGTTGAACACGGCCATGCCCGTGGCGTCCCAGTTCTTACCGGGATAGCTCGCGTGCGGGCCGAAATCGAAGGGGGGAATGATGTCTCCCCACTTCTGGTGCTTCGGGATCGCCGGGAAGAAGACCGGTCCGTCGTGATGGGCGTGGCCCTCGAAACGGACGCTCGCGACATCGACCGTGATGACGACGTACGGGTTGGTGTAGCTGTCAGTGCGGTGACACAGCGTGACCTTGTGCTCCGGATTGGGCCGGGTCGCGTTGGCACCGGTCGGGGCGACACCGAACACGATGAGCACCGCGCCGAGCGCGATCGTCGCCGCACCGAGAGCACGGGCGCGAAGCGGCGCGCGGCGCGCCGCCACGGGTTGGTCGTAGTACGAGTCGTAATAGGCGTGACCCCATACTTCGCGTTGCAGTGCCCGCAACGCCCGCAACTCGCGTCCATTGCGCCCCAAAGCCGGCCCCTCCATGCAGTCGCCCCGGGCGGAGTATGGGCACGGAGCGTGACCAGCGTCAAGGACGTGGGGAGGCGACCGCTCCCGCAGAGCGGCGAACTACGTCCGAGCCGGATCGACTACGTGCGGTCGTGCTCCATGTGCCCGGCAACGAGCTGCCAGCGCTGTCCGAGCCATTGGTGCGGGTGACCGCCGTCGGGACCACCACGGTTGCAGTGCCGAACCTCGTCTTCGTGCGCTGGACTGCCTTCGAAGGTGGCGAAGCAGCTCTCGGCGGCGCACGTCTGACGGTCCGCCGGACGCAATGCGCGGCGTTTCGCATCGAGTGTTGCCATCGTTGAGCCTTCCTCGAGCAGTTGGGCTCAGGGAAGAGGCGGAGGGCTCGAGTCGAGCGAGGTCTTGGCGGGGCTCGAACTCGGCGTCGCTCCCGAGAGAATTCTTGGGGCGGAGGGTACACCCGGCGCGGCCGGCGAAGCGTCAGGGGTGTCATCGGGCATCGTTTTGGAGAAAGCTCTGCTGCGCGGTCGGCGGCAGGAGGAGGCACTCGTGCGACGATTCTCGGTCCGGCCCACGTTGACGCTTCGGGGTCGCCGATTCAAAGGTCTGCGCGGCTGGTCGGGCAAGCCGACCCATCCGCCGCTGACCGACTTCCCGGTCGCGGCTTATCTGTTCGCTGCCGCGTTCGACGTCATCTCGACACTGGGGCGCCACGACACTTGGGCGCGCGACTTCTTTCGAGCCGGCACCTATGTCTTCGTCGGCGGCGCGGCCGTTTCGGTTCTGGCCGCGTTGACCGGGTTTTGGGACTGGCTGCGTTCGACCGAGAAAGGCACGCAGGCCCGGCGGACCGCGAACACGCACGCGTGGACGATGATCACGGTCACAGTGCTCGCGGTCGTCGACATCGCGTTGCGACTCAACGTGTACCACACCCGGACCCATCCCAATATCGCGATTCTCGCCCTCTCAATCGTCGTCGCCGCGCTCGTGTCGATCGGCGCGACCTTCGGCGGCACGTTGGTGTACGACTACGGGTTCAATGTCGAGACTGCGACCGACAGCCCGGTGTGGCATGAGTCCGAGACCGATGTGTTGCCCGGTGACCACACGACCTGACAGCAAGAGCAATTCGCGACGCGTGTCGCGGCGGCGAGTCGGCGTGAGACACTGGCGGCGATGACGGGAGTCCCCTCCGCCGCGCAGCGGCTCATGGTGGTGACAGCAGCGGGCGTCGTCGTCGGCGCGGTTGCCGCGTTCTTGGCACCGTGGCAGCTGGCCGCGCTCAGCGGCTGGGATGTGGCCGCCGGGGCGTACGTGGCGTGGGTGTGGACCAGCGTCGGCCGGTGGGGCCCCGAGGAGACACGAACCCACGCGACGCGCGAGGACACAAGTCGAGTGGCCACTTCGCTGCTCCTCCTCAGCGCGAGCGTCGCAAGCCTCGTGGGCACGGGCTTCGATTTGCTCAAGGCCGACCAGGCGCATTCCGGCGGCCGGCTCATGTTGACCGCGATTGCGGTGCTCACGGTTGCGCTGTCGTGGGCCGTGGTCCACACGGTGTTCGCGCTGCGGTACGCGCACGAGTACTACACGCCTCCCGTCGGCGGGATCGACTTCAAAACCCACGGAGAGCTTCCCGACTACCAGGACTTCGGCTACGTCGCGTTCACCGTCGGGATGACGTTCCAGGTCTCCGATACCGACATACAGGCACGAAGAACGCGTCGCACGGTACTCCGCCATGCACTGCTGGCCTACCTGTTCGGCGCCGTCATCTTGGCTGTCGTCGTCAACGTCATCGCAAGCGTTCTCAACAACTAGGACGTCGTCGTGGTCCTCAGCGCGCGCGCCACTCGGGGGTGCGACCCTCGGCAGCTGCGCGACTTCCTTCCGCCGCGTCCTCGGTCGCGGCGGCGACCTTGCGCATCGTCTCGCCGAAGCGGATCGATTCGAGCATCGGGAGTTGTCGGGCGCGGACGGCAACCTCCTTGATCGCTCGCTGCGCGAGAGGCGCACCCTGGAGCAGCCGGTCGGCGAGTCGACGCGCCTCGTTCAAGAGCTCTTGGTGCGTGACCACCGAGCCGACGAGCCCGATCTCCTTGGCACGCGCCGCGTCGATGCGCTCGCCCGTGAGCAGCAACTCCATCGCGTCCTGCCACAACAGCCGCTGCGGAAGCCGGATCGCGCCGACGATCGTCGGCACACCGAGGCGCACCTCGGGAAAGCCGAACTCGGCCCGCTCACTCGCGATCACGAAATCGCACCAGGTGACGAGCGTGAGGCCGTAGCCGAGGCAATAGCCGTTCACTGCGGCGATCACCGGCTTGAAGATCTCCCAACCGCTTTCGAAGGAATTGATCGTCGGCTTCTCCCAGAACGTGCCGGGAAACTCACCTGCGGCACGGGCACCGTCGCGCAGATCCGCGCCGGCGCAGAACGCCTTGCCCGCGCCGGTCACGATCGCGACCCATGCGTCCTCGTCGTCACGGAAGCGACTGAAGGCGTCGTTGAGATCCCGGCGCATCTCGCCGTTGATCGCGTTCAACGCCTCCGGCCGGTTGTAGGTGATCGTCGCGACATGTCCCTCGAGCTCGTACAGTGCAGTCTCGCCCACATCGCCATTCGTAGCGGTTCCCGCCGACGCTCGCAACGCGGAGTCGTGCCACTACGTTGAGACCATGCGGACGCAAGCGGACAAGTGCGAGACGTTCCTGACGTTGCACCACGGTGATGCGCCGCTGCTCCTGCCCAACGCATGGGACCGAGGTACTGCGAAGCTGTTCGCGTTCTTGGGCTTCTCGGCGGTCGCAACCACGAGCGCCGGTCATGCGGCAGCACTCGGCCGACTCGACGGCAGTGTGACGATCGACGAGATCCTCGAGCACGCGGCCGCGCTCGCCGACGCGACGGATCTTCCGGTAAATGTCGACTTCGAGAACGGCTTCGCCGACGACCCGGGCGGCGTCGCCGAGAACGTCTCGCGCCTCGCGACCACAGGTGTCGCCGGCTGTTCGGTCGAGGACTTCACCCGTCGGCCCGACGATCCGATCTACGAGACTTCCGTCGCAGCCGCGCGGGTCGAGGCCGCGGCCCAGGCGGCGCACGCATCGGGGTCTCGCCTCGTGCTGACCGCCCGCGCCGAGAACCACCTCCACGGACGCGCCGATCTCGGAGACACGATCGCCCGATTGCAGGCCTACCAGCGCGCGGGCGCCGATGTCCTCTATGCACCCGGGCTACACGACATCGACGACATCCGCACCGTCGTGTCCTCGGTCGATCTACCGGTCAACGTCCTCGCGCTCCCGAACGTACCGCCCGTCTCCGAGCTCGCCGCGGCCGGTGTGCGGCGCGTGTCGGTCGGAAGCGGGTTCAACCTCGTTGCCCTGGGCGCGACCATCGATGCTGCCCGGGAATTGCTCGACGAGGGAACCTACGGCTTTTGGCGCGTCGCGGCTTCGGCCGCACCTGCGCGCGACGCGTTCCGCTGATCCGCGCGGGTCGACGCGTTCCGCTGATCCGCGCGGGCACCGGTCAATCGTGCGCGATCGCGACCGCCGGTACCGCGGTGGCGAGTCCGGCTGCGGAACCGGCGAACGGG
>JALYLU010000340.1 GCA_030774075.1 Actinomycetota bacterium
CTTGCCAACTGTTCGCAAGAAAACCGACGCCACGCACCCCAAAATTCTTGCCAACTGTTCGCAAGAAAACCGACGCCACGCACCCAAATTCTTGCCAACTGTTGGTTGGAATTTCGGGGGGTCGGGGTCGTCAGTGCCAGGTCCGGAGGCGGCGGAGGTATACGAGCATCGCCTGCGACGTCTCGCGCGGTCGCTCCTGTTGGGTCCAGTGGCCACAACGCTCGATGACGACCCGTTCGAGATCGGGCACCCGCTCCTCCATGCCGGCCGTCATCGCGGGTGTGAGCACGGGATCGTCGGCGGCGGAGATCATCAGGCAGGGCACGTCGATCGTACGATCCGCGATCTCCGCCGTGAGCTCCCAGTTGCGGTCCAGGTTCCGGTAGTACTCGATCGGTGGTGTGAGTGCACCGACCGGGCGGAACGCGTCCTTGTACACGTCGAGCACCGCAGCCGGGAACGCGTCGGCAACTTGCGTCGTCGCGCCGAAGATCATCTCGACGAAGTCGTCGACGCCGCGCCCCCATGAGCCGAGCATCCATTCCGCGACCCCGCGTTCTTGGAACTGGATGATGTAGATGGGCGTGTCGACGAAGATCTGACGAAGCAACTGCACCGGCGGCATTGCGGGGCGCGGAAGATCGGGCGTGTTCACACCGATGACGCCGGCGAGCCGGTCGGGGTATTGCCGAGCCATGATCCAGGCGAGGATCCCGCCCCAGTCGTGTCCCGCGACGACCGCGCGTTCGCAGCCCAACGCGTCGAGGACGCCGACGAGACACGCGTTGATCCACTCGCAGTCGTAAGTGACGTTCGGTTTGTCGCTGCGCCCGTAGCCGGGCAGGTCGAGTGCGACCACGTGAAAACCGGCCTCGCCTAGCGCCGCGACCTGGTGTCGCCACGAGTACGCGAGCTCGGGGAAGCCGTGCAACAGCAGGACGACCGGCGCGCCGGCGGGGCCCGCCTCGAGGCAGAACAGGCGGATGCCGTTGGCGATCACGAACCGGCTGCGCACGCACCGGACCCTAACGGGAACCGCCGGGGGGCCTCGCGGCGTCGGATCTCCGAATCCGCCGACGAAAGGGACATCGATGCGCGTGCTCACCAAGACCGTGATTGCCGTAGTCGCCGCGGTCGCCGCGGTCGGCATCGCCGGCTGCAGCAGCGGCAGCACGAAGACGACTGCGCCGGTGCGCCTGACGGCTGCGACCACACCGCCGGTCAGCCCGGGCCCGACGATCAACGTCGCGGGTCACGGACAGGTCGAAGGCACGCCCGATGTGATGACCGTGACGATGGGCGTGCAGACCATCGACCCGTCGGCCCAGGCCGCGCTCCAGCGCAACAACGACCGGGCGAACGCGCTGATCTCTGCACTGAAGTCCCATGGCGTCGCCGCCAAGGACATCCAGACCGTCGACCTGAACGTCTCGCCAAACTTCGACAAGAACTTCCACGTCACCGGCTACTCGGCGTCGAACACCGTGTCGGCGAAGCTGCGCGACCTTTCCAAGGCCGGATCGGTCATCGACGCGGCCGCCTTGACCGCGGGTCAGGACGTTCGTCTCGAGGGCGTGTCGTTCTCGATCGACAACACGAGCACCCTCGTCGCCAAGGCCCGGGCCGACGCAATCAAGGACGCGCTCGCGCAAGGCAAGCAGCTCGCGGAAGCGGCCGGCGTGAAGCTCGGCGCGATCCGAACGATCGACGACACCGGCACCCAGCTGCCGCAGCCGCAGGTCCTCCACGGCGCTTTCGACCGGACGGGGCAACCCGCCGCGGTGCCGATCTCGCCGGGCTCGCAAGAGCTGAGCGTCGACGTGACGGTCGTGTTCGACATCTCGACCTGATCCGCCACACGGGACAGCGAACCGTTCCCGGGGGTACCGTCGCGACACTCGACGTACGCCTGGGGGACAGCCAATGGCGCAAGCGGCGCGTTTCGCGCATCACATGAGCGACGAGGACGCGCTCATGTGGAACATCGAGAAGGATCCCGTCCTGCGCTCGACGATCCTCGCGGTCGCGCTCTTCGACTCGGTCCCGGATTGGGAGCGGCTGCGACGGCGGATCGACCGCACGACCTGCTTCATTCCAAGATTGCGCCAGCGGGTCGTGTCGCCGCCGTTCCGGATCGCGCCACCGCGCTGGACCGCGGAACCGACGTTCGACCTCGATTTCCACCTCAGACGCGTCCGACTGGCCCGGCCGGGAACCATGCGCGCATTGCTCGACGCGCTGCAGCCGATCGCGACGACGAGCTTCGACCGCGCCCGGCCGCTCTGGGAATTCACCCTCTTCGAAGGGCTCGACGGTCCCGACGGCGAGCGCGCCGCGTTCGCAATGAAGGTGCACCACGCCGTCACCGACGGCGTGGGTGGCATGGAGTTGCTCACCCACTTCGTCGACCTCGTTCCCGACGCCGCCGAACCGTCGGATGACCACGTACCCGCGGCACTCGCGCCCGAGGAGGCGCGGATGCTCGACATGGTGCGCCACTCCCTCGCACACAATCGACGGCGCGCGCTGGGAATCGCACGGCGGGTGCCGGTCGGTGTCGCGCACGCGGCCGCGCGCGCAATTCGTCACCCGTTGGGCTCCGCGAGTGATGCCCTGCGAACCACTCGCTCGATCGCGCGCACCCTCGCGCCCGCGTCGGGCCCGATGTCGCCGATCATGCTCCGGCGCGGGCTCGCGCGCCGACTCGAGGCGTTCGACGTGTCGCTCGACGAGATGCGCCGCGTCGCGAAGGCGAGCGACGGCAGCCTCAACGACGTGTTCGTCGCCGCAGTGGTCGGTGGCGTCCGGCGTTACCACGAGCGGCACGGCGCCGCCCCCGTCGAGTTACGAATGACGTTGCCGATCAACCTGCGCCAGAGCGACGACGACGCGGGCGGGAACCGCTTCGCGCCGGCCCGTTTCCCGGTGCCGACGTCGATCGAGGATCCCCGTGAGCGCATCGCCGCAATGCGCACGCTCATCCGCGGTTGGCGGGCCGAACCCGCGCTCCAGATGACGAGTACGATGGCCGGGGTCCTCAACCGGCTGCCGACCGCGACGACGACCGCGTTGTTCGGGGGCATGCTCAAGTGCTGCGACTTCGTGACGTCCAACATCCCCGGCGCGCCCGTGCCTGTGTACGTCGCCGGCGCCCGCGTCGAGCGGCTGTACGCATTCGCGCCGCCGGCGGGCGCGGCGTTCAACGTCGCACTGATCTCACACTGTGACACCTGTTGCATCGGGGTCGTGATCGACACCGCCGCGGTACCCGATCACGAGATGCTGCTCGGCAGTCTGCGGACCGGATTCGACGAGGTCCTCGCGCTGGCCTGACCATAGAGTTGAGGCATGAAACCCGACGACCTGAAGCTTCCCCGCGCGCTGCTGCCGAGCGACGGACGGTTCGGATCGGGCCCGTCGAAGGTACGCGACGAGGCGGTCGCGACACTCGCCGGTGTCGCGCACGGCTACCTCGGCACGAGCCACAGGCGCGACGGTGTGCGCGCGGTCGTCGCCGGAATACGCAGCGGCCTGCGCGACCTGTTCTCGCTCCCGGACGACTACGAGGTGCTGCTCGGCGTCGGCGGTTCGACGCTGTTCTGGGACGCCGCGTCGTTCGGACTCGTCGAACGCAGGAGCACCCACCTCGTGCTCGGCGAGTTCTCGTCGAAGTTCGCGCAGGTCGCCCGGGCCGCGCCCCATCTCGACGATCCGCAAATCTGCGAGACCGCGCCCGGCGAGACGCCGATCCGGCCCGATACGGTCGAAGGCGACGTCTACGCGTATCCGCACAACGAGACGTCGACCGGCGTGATCGTCGATGTGCACCGGCCGCGCGGCGACGCGCTGGTCGTCGTCGATGGCACGTCCGCCGCCGGCGGCATACGGGTCGACCCTCACGCGTTCGACGTCTACTACTTCGCACCGCAGAAGAGCTTCGCGAGCGAAGGCGGCCTGTGGCTCGCGCTCTGCGGCCCCAAAGCACTCGAGCGCATCGACCGGATCAAGCGAACGCGCTGGACGCCCGCGACCCTGGACCTGTCGATCGCGGTCGAGAACTCGCGCCGCGACCAGACGTACAACACGCCCGCGCTCGCGACCCTGTTCTTCCTCGACCACCAGCTCCGATGGATGCTCGAGAACGGTGGACTCGAGTTCGCGGCCGGTCGCAGCGATCGTTCGGCCGCGATCGTCTACGGCTGGGCCGACGGCCACAAGTACGCGACGCCGTTCGTGAAGGACACGGCGCACCGCAGCCCGGTCACGGCGACCATCGATTTCGACGAGCGCGTCGACGCGGCCACGCTCGCAGCCGCGCTGAGAGCAAACGGCATCGTCGACGTCGAGCCGTATCGCAAGCTCGGCCGCAACCAGCTGCGAATCGCGCTCTTCCCCGCGATCGAGCCCGACGACGTCGCCACCTTGACCCGCGCGATCGACTTCCTGCTGGAGCGCATGGCAGGCTGATCCGATGCTCCTGTTGCACGAGGTCCACACGATTGCCGGGCGTCACGAGGACGAGTTCGAGACGGCGTTTCGCACCGGTTGGATGAACGCCCTCGCGAACGACGGGGACGCGCGGCTGGTCTACTACCTGAAGCTCGCGCACGGCACGGGACGCGCGTATCAACACACGACGATCACCGCGCTGGCCGACGGCGCCGCGTACGAGCGTCTCGCCCGGCGCATACAGGCCGGCGACCTGCGCAGATGGGCCGCCGACGTCGACGGAATGCGACGCGAAGTGAAGGGCAAGCTGCTGCTGCCCGTCGATTGGTCGCCCATGCGCGAGCTCGACCTCGCGACGGTGCCCACTGACGGCCGCGAGCACGAGCCCGCGCTCTACATGGAAGACAGTGCGTGGCCCTACGAGGCGAAGCTCGACACCTACCTCGAGAAGGCGCGCACGCACTATGCGCCCAGTCTCGAACAGCGCTCCGAGCGCTCACTCCTCACGTTGCTCGCGGTATTCCAGGCCGCGCTCGGCGCACCGCGGCGGCGCGAGGTGATCCTGTGGCAGCGCGTCGACTTTCCGGAGCGACTGCCGGGCCTGTTCACCCGAGAGCTCCCGCCCCAGGTGAAGGAACCGGGCACGTGGATGCACGACGCGCTTGAAGTGCGCGACGACTGGGAGAGTCGCTTGCTCCGAAGCGCAGCCTGGTCGCCGCTCGGCTGAGGGACTACGAGACTTTGATGTGGCTGGGGTAGGGCCCGTCCGTGGCGGTTCCGCCCAGGCGGCCGCCCAGCTCGGGACATTCGCCGCTGAAGACGCCCCAGTCGCACGCGACCCCCGGCACGATCCAGGAGTGAACCATCCAGATGTCGGTGAGGAGCGTCTTGCGGCCACCCATCGCCGCGCACTGCGCGCGCGTCGAGCTCTCGCTGCCGACCACGACGGTGCCCTTGAGGCACAAGCCGCCGTTCGCGTTGTGCTGGTGCCAGCGATCATTCGGGCCCGCGAAGCCGGGCGGGGGCCCTTGCGTGTGATACACGAGATAGCTCAGCCCGAGGATCTTCGAATCGGGGCTCGTGCCCGTGTACAACAACTCGGACGGGTGTGCAGGATCGAAATTCCTTACGAGGGAGACGTTCGTGTAGTGCGCGCCGATGCACGGCACGTACGGCGTCGACATCGAGTAGCCGGCCGCCTCTGCATCTTTCACGGTGGGATACGCGCGGACGACTGTCTTGGCCGCCGCCATCTGCGCTGCGAGCGCACTCTGCTCCGACTTCGTCAGCGCAACCTGCGCCACCGCGCCCCGCACTCCGTGCTCGGCCGCGGCGACCTCGGCCGCGTTCTTCAACGCGGCAGTACCGCCTGAGCCCCCGGCGACCTGGCCCGGAGAAGCGGGCGTCGGAGAGGCCTTCTCGCACGGCGACTTTCCGGTCGCGCTACCGGGGATCACTCGGACAGAGCTCGCCGACACGACGGCCTGGGTCGGCGCCACAGTGGTGGTG
>JALYLU010000341.1:0-1212 GCA_030774075.1 Actinomycetota bacterium
CATCAACAGGGCTGCTGCCGAGGCACCGACGACGATGCCGACTACGAACTCCACCACGCTCCGGATGGTACCGAAATGGCATGATGAGTGAATCCGTTTCACGCGTCTCGTGGGAAACGACCGCGCCCGAGTGGTGGAATGGCAGACACGGCGGACTCAAAATCCGTTGCTCGCGAGAGCGTGAGGGTTCAAATCCCTCCTCGGGCACTCGCTGACCAGCACAAACGACAATACGCAAGATGCACGCGCGTCGTTCGTGGGAACTTCGTGGGAACCATTGCGATCACAAGCCGTCGAGGTCGTCGTTGATCTCGCGACGGATTGCCTCCTCGGCCAGCTCGACGAGTTCGCCGAGCGTTTGCACTTCCGCGTCGGGGTTCGCTTCACGGCCGATGCGCGCCAACTCGATGACCTCGTTCATCTTCTGGTGTGTGCGCTCCCACACGCCATCGGTCGAGGCGATCATGGACATTTCGCGGAACCCGTGCGCGAAAGCGGCGGCTATGTCCATGTCCAGCTCGCAGAGGTGTCGCCAGTTGCGCGAGAGCCGTTGCGCCCTCTTGTTGGCCGCGTCGTCCAACTTTTGGAAGCCGGCGCTCAGCTCAACCACGAATAGCACGTCGCGCTTGATGGCTCGCCACAGACGTTCTACCTCCACCCAATGGTCCGCCGGTTCGGGTCCACTCATCGTGCTTCCGCCTTCCTGAGTCGTGCGAGGCCGGTCCGCTGGTCGCCCGCGTAGCGGTGCGCGTACGTCTGCAGCGTGAACGCCACCGAGCTGTGGCCGAGACGTTCGGTGACGACGTCGACGCGCACGTCGGCGGCGAGCAGCTGCGTGGCATGTCCGTGGCGCAGATCGTGGAACCGGATGGTCGGAAGGCCGAGAGGCGGCGCGACACGGCGCACAAGGTCACTCCAGCGCTTCGCGAGCCGTTCGGGCCGGATCGGCGACCCGTCGACCTCACAGAACACCAGGCCGTTATCGCGCCACCCTGACCCGATCGCGAGGCGACGCCCGGCTTGCTCTTTCCGGTGACCGCGCAGGAGCGCGACAAGCTCCGGGTCGAGCTCGACCACGCGTTTGCCGGATTCGGACTTCGGCTCCTTGTCGTAGTTGCCGTCCATTCCCTTGCCGACCGACCTCTCCACCGTGAGCGTCGCTGCGTCCAGGTCGACGGCATCCCACCGGAGGGCGACGACCTCACCTTGACG
>JALYLU010000341.1:1222-2592 GCA_030774075.1 Actinomycetota bacterium
GGTGAACGCAACGAGGGAGTAGCACGCGCCGTCGCGGTCCGATTCGATCCCGGCAAGGAAGGTCAGCGTCTCCGGGTACGTCCAACACTTGAACGTCTTGGCGCGGGCCGCGTTCGCTCGAGGAGGGCGCGCGTCGGCGGCGACGTTGCGGCCGACCTTCCCGAGGCGGAGTGCCTCGGCGAGCATCTTCTTCATCGCGACGTGGGACGCACGCACCGTCCGCGCGGACCGGTTGAGCTCGAGCAGTTCCGCGTAGGCCCGGTCCAGATCGAGTGCCGCGAGGTCTTGCAGCTTCACGGTCCCGATCGTCGGCAAGAGCCGGTTCATGCACTCGTGGTAATGCTTCACGGTCGCGCGCTCGAGCCCTTCCGCGGGGAGGGCGGCGATCCACGCGTAAGCGAAGCCGGCGACCGTGTCCGCGGCAGGGATCGGGACGCGGCCCGCTTTGACTTGTGCGCGTTTCGCGTCGCGGGCGTCGCGTGCGTCCTCCGCTGATGCGAAGCCACGCTTCTTGATCTTTCGGCTCTTGCCGTCGGGGCCGGGCGCGGAAGTCATGTAGTACCAGGTGTTGCGTTCTTTGTCCTTGTAGACACCCTGCGGTCGCTTCATCGCTCGTCTCCCTCGGGTTGACGTTCTCCGGCTCTCGTTCCTATGGCTTCGCCTAGGTATCCGCGCGCTCTCGCTCTTGCGATTCTCTTGGCCGCGCCTGAGGGCGAGAGATTGAACTTGGCAGCGACCGCACGCTGTACCGACTCTCCGCGCACTCGCGCCGCGCGGTACACCTCAGCGACCTCGCTGAGTCCGCCGTCCGCGCGATGCACCTCGGCGGCTCGGGCGACGTTGTCGCGCTGCGCGTCAGTTTCGCTTGGGTAGTAGATCGCGTTTTCCCGTTCCCAATAGGCAAGGCGTGCGGCGCGGGCAGCAGCGACGATCTTGCCGACCGGGACGCGGCGCACCATCTCCGCTGTGACTGATTTGTCTCCGTCACGCGAGTAGATGGTGACGCGTACGGGTTCGGCCCGGCCGTCGACGATCGACCATTCCAGGTCGACGAGTAGCGGCACCTTCGTGCTCGGGTCCGTCCATTCGATCCCGCGTGAGTGCGCCGGCACCACGAGGCCGCCGATCTGGATGACGCCCGGTATCGCGGGCGGGGAAGGTTCGATCACTTCTCTCGGGCGTCGGGTCGGTTTCCGTGCTGGCTTGTTCATGCCGCGAGCCTACCTCGGCTGTCCATAGTCCCGTGGGGCAGAGTCCCGTAGGGTCTTGCCCATGCCAACGAATAACGCTTTGCCCATGCCGGAGGATCGTCCGACCGTGCCCGTGTGGCCCACCGCGGGGAGGGCAATCGGGCTCTCACGCAGCTCGAC
>JALYLU010000341.1:2602-2964 GCA_030774075.1 Actinomycetota bacterium
CCTACCTCGCGGCGCAACGCGGCGAGATACCGGGCCTGCTGAGAATCGGCGGCCGGTACATGGTCGCAACGGCCGCGCTTCGCCGCGCGCTCGGACTCGACAACAACCCGGCCGCATGAACCAGACGCGGAACGGGTGCCCAGCGACGGGCACCCGGCCGAACCAACTCACCTCAACTACCGACGCCAAGGACCGTACCAAAAATGACGACGCGTGACACTCACCCGAGGAAGGCCGAGGATTTCGTCGAGCAGATCACCGAGGCGTCGCGCTTTCTCGCCGCGGCCGATCATCTGCTCCTCGCCGCGCTGCTCGATGGCGACGACCTAATCGGAGCGGCCGAGGGTGCCGTTCTCCTGATT
>JALYLU010000341.1:2974-5957 GCA_030774075.1 Actinomycetota bacterium
GTCGCTGCGTGATGGCGGCGCTCGCCGTGGTGCTCGACAACCTGGCCGCCGAACGGAATCAGACCGTCCGACGTCGCCTCGCTTACCTCGACGCCGAGAGCCGGGCCCGGTATTTCGCGCTCCCGGCACCCGATTGTGTGCTGACCGAATACGAAGCGCTCCTCGACCTCCTCGAGGACGCGGTCAAGCGGGGGACATGGCCCGGACCGATCCCGCACGTGACGAAGCGCAGTAGAAGCGCTTCTACTGCGGAGGTGTCGACGTGATCTCGGCGCCGCCGGGCTGGCCCACACTCGACCAGGCCGCGCTATACGGGCTAGCCGGCGACGTCGTACACGCGCTCGCACCGCACACCGAAGCGGACCCGGTCGCCCTGCTCGCCGACTACCTCATCTCGTTCGGGAACGCCGCCAACGCCGGCCCGCGGATGATGGTCGGCGGCGCCGCGCACTACCCGCGCGAGAACGTGGTCCTTGTCGGTCGCACGTAGAAGGCCCGCAAGGGCACGGCCCGCGCCGAGATCCGCGAGGTCATGGCGCACGCCGACAAGATCTGGTCTGAGGAACGAGTTGTTGGCGGCATCTCGTCGGGTGAAGGTCTGATCGCCGCAGTACGCGACGCGTCCGGCGACGATCCGGGCGAGACGGACAAGCGGCTCTTTGTGGTCGAGCCAGAGTTCGCCCGCGTGCTCGCAGTCGCAGCGCGCGACGGGTCCACCGTGAGCCACGTCATCCGGGACGCATGGGACACCGGCACGCTTCGCAACCTGACCAAACGCGACCCGTTGAAAGCGACCGGCGCGCATATCTCGATCATCGGCCATATCACCGCCGAGGAGCTGACCCGACGGCTTCCCGATACTGAGATCGCGAACGGGTTCGCGAACAGGTTCTTGTTCTTGTTGGTCGACCGTTCGCAGCTCTTACCGTCTGGTGGGGAACTCGAGCCCAAGCAGTACGAAAGCCTGGGCCGGAAGACCCGAGGTGCGCTCGAAAAGATTCGTCGCTTAGGTCGCTTACGTCGCAGCCCGCAAGCCGAGGAGTTGTGGCGGTTCTTGTACGGGATCATCGCCTCACAAGACGTTGGGGGCCTGTTCGGTTCGGTCAGGGCCCGCGCCGAAGCTCACCTCCTGCGCGTCGGGCTCCTGTATGCGCTCGCGGACGCGTCGGCGACGGTCGAGGTCGACCATCTCGAGGCCGCGTGGTCGTTGCTCTGCTATGCCGATGACTCGGCCCGGTACATCTTCGGCAGCACGTTGGGTGACCGGATCGCGGACCGGATTCTCGCCGAGCTCCGCAAACTGCCCATAGGTACAGGACTTGACGGCACCGAGCAACGCGACCTGTTCGGCCGGCATGCGACCGGCAAAGAATTAGAGGCCGCTCGCGAGTACCTCCGGGCTCTCGGCCTAATCGAAAACATCCTCGTCGATACCGGCGGACGACCTCGCATCGTCTCCTTCTTACGTTGCGACGAAAGCGACCAGAGCGACCAAAGCCGAGATATGTCGCTTCGGTCGCTTCGGTCGCACCAAGAGAAGGAGACCAGCCCGTGAAGGCGACAACAAGGGAGAGCGACTGATGGGCACGATTACCGCCGAAGTGCAAGTCCTGACCGCCGAGGTCCGAACCCTGCAGGTCGGTTCCCGGCAAGTCACGATGTCCGTTTACCGCCAACTCGACAAGGTCGATCCTGAATGGTGCGAGCCGTTCGGCCGCGTATCCGACGACAAGAATCGCAGCCCCAGTTCCTACTACTCGCGCACCGTCTACGTGATCGGCCGAGACGTCCGGGACGGCACGCTTGTACGTTCCGAAGACGACCAGCGCGGGACGACCTCATGGACCGAGCCCGATCACCTCGCCGAGTGGTGCGCCCACCAAGGCTTCCAGTGGAAGGAGGTATCACCAAGCTGGCGTTCCGGCCCCACCCCGACGTGTCGCGTCATAACGGACGGTGACCTCGTCGCCAAGGTAGATATCCCGAAACCTGCGAGCGTGAAGTTGTACGGCCCCGACGGCGTGCAACGCGACCATAACTACAGGTATACCAACGACCCTGAAGGCTGCGTGTACCGCGCCGAATGGGACTTCGAGTCGTCTGGACTCGCCTACGACGTCCTCGACAAGCAGATCAAGGACGAAGCCATCGCGGGTATCGCCCAACTGAAAGCACTGCGCGCCCGGTACGACGACTGGCGTGCCCTGCCATTGATCGTGCTCGCCGGCCTGAGATGACGGTAGAACGTATGCCGACCCTGACCATCCCGATACCGAGCCGCGAGAACGTCAGAGCCAAAGCCTTACGGCTGTTGGTCGAGGGGCGCGTCCGAGTGCTGTCACTCGACCAGGGACGGCTACGAGCGGTCGTGAGAGGCGACGCGGCGGAGTACCGCGTCTCGTTCGATCGTGGCAACGGATGGCACTGCCATTGCCCATCGCCCCGATGCTCTCACGCACGGGCGGTCGCGATGGTGGTCGACGTGAGCGGATGGGAAGGCGGCACAGACAATGAGTGACGACTACGGCCAATGGCTCGCGCACGCACGGGCGAACGCCGACGCATACGGGATCGCATTCCCCGAACACAGTGCAGTCATCCTCGAACGCAACGCTGATGGAGGGATCGTCGTGCGCGTGGTGTCTTTCATGTCTGACGGCACGGCCGTTCCCGTAGAACTCTGGGACTTCACCGTCGGATTCGGACACCCGATCCGATCCGGTCCGATTGTGCTGACCGAAGCCCAGGGGGAACGACTGACTTCGACCTTCGAGGCGATAGGCGACGACGCACCCGAAGGCGGCACCGAATAATGCGCCTACAACCCAGCAACCAGGCCCAGTTTTCTGAAATCGGCCCCGACGACGGACCCCTGCCCTCGGGATCCCCCCCCGACTCAGATGTTTCGCATGGGGGGGTCGAGTTTTCAGAGGCGAACGCGCCCGTGTCCCCGCCAAGTCGGCTTGCACATACGGGGTCGTAG
>JALYLU010000342.1:0-5553 GCA_030774075.1 Actinomycetota bacterium
GCGCAGGATCCGCCGGCCGCGCGCGCGGAGCCCCGGGATGCTCGCGGCAACGGTGATCTCGGCGCCGTGTGCGACGACGACATAGGGCGCAGTGCGCAATCGCGGTCCGATCAGGCCGAGAGGCAACATCGGATCGAGGAAGACGACGTCGGCCCCCACCTCGAGCGCGAGCGCGTCGACGTCACGCGTCAGCGCCGCCGAAGGGAGCAGGACCTTCTGCCGAGCGCGCACGACGCGGAACTGCTGGCGCGCGTCCCACGCGGCCGCGCCGACGCGAGGGGTGGTGAACACGGTGGTCTCGTCGGGCGGGAGCCGCCGCCACAGCTCGTATAGGTACGACTGGATGCCGCCGAGCTTCGGTGGAAAGTCGTTCGTGACCAAGAGGCTCGGCATCGCCGCGGATGCTAGGAGCTACGGGCGCGCAACAGGACCAGCCCGAGTGCGGCCGCGACGGCGCCGGTCGTGAACGCGCCGCGATTGCCGGACACTGCGACGACGGCACCGCAGATGAACGCGCCGACGCCCTGCGACGCGTCGAAGAACGATGAGAACGTGCCCACGACTGATGCGCGGTCGGCGTCGCCGACGCCGACGAGCGCGAGGAGCAGCAGCGCCGGATACATCAACGACATTCCGGCCGCCAGGACGGCCGTTCCCACGACCAGGCCCGCCACCGTCGGCCACGCGGCGACGACGCCGATCCCGACTGCGGCCAGCGCGAGCGCCATCGCGCCCGCGTCGCGCCCACCGAGCCGGTCGGGCACGCGCGCGCCGACGATCCGCACGACGAGGATCAAGATCCCGTAGAGCAGGAAGATCGGTCCGGAGTCGATGTCGAGCTGGTGCGTTGCGTAGAGCGGCATGAACGCGCTGAATCCGGCGAGCGGGATGAGCCCGAGGAACAGCACGGTGCCGGGCTTGATGGCCGAGCGGTGCAGCAGGTGCTTCGACGCCGGCTCAGTGATCTCGCGGGGAACCTCAACGGTGAACACGCCCACGAGCGCGGCCGCGAGCGCCAGCAACGCGGAGACGACGAACGTGAGCTCGTAGCGCGAGGTGCCACGCAGGTACTCGCCGAGCGCGGGACCGAACGACAGCCCGCCGTACACGGCGACCGACCAATACGAGACGGCTTCCCCCCGCCGGTCGACCGGCGACAGGTCGGTGATCATCGTCGCCGCGCCGACGAAGAAGCCCGCCTCGCCGAACCCCGTGACGACGCGCATGAAGACGAGCCACCAGAGCGCGTGCACCACGCCGTACACCACGGTCGACGCGGCCACGATCAACGCGCCGCCGATGATGAGCACCCGCCGCCCGATCCGGTCGCCGACTCGCCCGGCGTAGGTTCGCAGCGCGATCGCACCGACCGCGAACGCGCCCACCGCGACGCCAACCGCGAAGCTGCCGGCACCCAAGGAGTCCTCCACATAATGCGGGAGCACCGGCGTGAGCATCGCGAGGGCCAGGAAATAGCAGAGCCCACACGTCACCACGACGAGGAAGCGCGGCGTGAGCAATCGTGCCGGGGCCGCGACGGGATCCGTCATCGGCGATCCGTCATCTATTTGCGAGCTGCACGGCGTCGTCCCACGATCCGCGCTCGGCGATGATCCGGCGATATTGCATCACGAAGCGCGGCCGGTTGAAGCCGAGCGCGCCGAGCAGCCGACCGCGGCGGCCGAACAACGCCACGAACTGACGCTCCTCGAGCGTTCCGTGCGCAACGTGAACGTCGGCATCGGCCGAGACCACGCCGACCGTTTGAATCTTGCGGTCATACTGGTCGGACCACACGAACGGCACCGGCGCGAACGGTTCGTCGTGGTCGAGGAGCCGTCGCGCCGCGTGCACGCCCTGCTCGGTCGCGTTCGTCCAGTGCTCGAGGCGCATCCGTTCGCCGTCGAACAACGGGTTGGGCCAGCGCGCCACGTCGCCCGCCGCGACGATTCCGGGTGCCGCCGTGCACGTCTCGTCACAGACCACGCCGTCGTCGATCGTGAGCCCCGATCCCTCGAGCCACGCCGTCTCCGGCACGACGCCGACGCCCACGACCACGACGTCGGCCGCGATGACCGAACCGTCACCGAGACGGACGCCACGAACCTGTCCCGCGCCGTCGTCCTCGATCGTTTCGACCTGCACGCTCGTGCGCAGGTCGACACCGTGGTCGCGGTGGATTGCGGCGAGCACCGCGCCGAGCTCGGGCCCGAGTCCGCGCACCATCGGCTGCGGCAACATCTCCAGCACCGTCACCTCGAGGTGTCGAGCCCGACACGTCGCTGCGATCTCCGAGCCGATGAATCCGGCACCGATCACGACCACCTTCGGTCCCGCGTCGAGCAACTCCCGCAACGCGAGCGCGTCATCGAGTGTTCGTAAGGTGAACAATCCCGCGAGGTTCGGCTGGTTCGCGAGCCGACGCGGGGTGGCTCCGGTCGCAATCACCAATCCGTCGAACGCCACGCGTTCTCCGTCGTGTAGCTCGATCTCGCGCGCGCGGGTGTCGAGCGCTACTGCACGCGCGTCGAGACGCCAATCGAGGTCGAGATCGTCGACACCTTGCTTGCGCAGAACCAGCTGCTCGGGCTCCCAGTCGCCGCGCAGGAACTCCTTGGACAGCGGCGGACGGTCGTACGGCAGGTGCGCTTCGGCACCGATCGCGACGATGCGGCCGTCGAAGCCCTCGCGCCGAAACGTCTCCGCGGCGCGCAGTCCGGCAAGCGAGGTCCCGACGATGGCCACAGTCCGCATGCCCCGTCGAACCTACCAACTGGCCGGAATCCTGACGTGGCCGTCATACTTACGGCCGCTCGCCCGCCCGCCTTCGTGGAGCCGATGCATGCCCAAGTCGTTGCCGTCCGCTCCCCGGCGGTTGTCCGGTTCACCCGACGTCGACGTGTCCGGGCGCGCGCTGCGCCTGCGCGACGTCGACATCGGCGCGTTCCTCCACCCCAAGACCATCGCCCTGATCGGCGCGTCGGATCAGTCGGCAAAGCCCAACACCGCGATGACGCGCAAGTTCGCGCAGTGGTCGCAGCAGAACGGCGCGACGTTCTATCCCGTGCACCCGGAGCGCGAGTCGGTGCTCGGTCACGCGTGCTTCAAGTCGGTGTTCGACATCCCCGGCGACATCGACCTCGCGATCATCCTCACCGGTCGCGCCGAGGAGACGTTCGAGGAGGTGCTGCGACGCAAGGCCAAGTTCGCGGTGATCTTCGCGGCCGGATTCTCCGAGATCGGCAAAGAGGGAAAGAAGCGTGAACGTCGCCTCGAGGAGCTCGTCCACACCGGCGATGTCAGGCTGCTCGGGCCGAACACGAATCTCAACGCGTTCGAGGAGTTCCGCGACGATCTCGAAGGTCCGTCGATCGCGCTGATCACGCAATCCGGCCACCAGGGGCGCCCCGTTTTCCAGGGGCAAGAGGTCGGCATTCGGCTCACGCACTGGGCACCCACGGGCAACGAGGTCGACCTCGAGTTCGCCGACTTCGCCCGGCACTTCGCCGATCAACCCGAGGTCGGTGTCATCGCGTGTTACATCGAGGGCTTCAAGGACGGCCGCACGCTGATGCTGGCGGCCGACCACGCCGCGAAGCTGCGGAAGCCGATCGTCATGGTGAAGGTCGGCAAGACCGCAGCGGGCCGGTCGATGGCGCAGTCGCACACCGGACACCTGACCGGTTCCGACGCCGTGACCTCGGCGGTATTTCGCCAGTTCGGCGTCACCCGCGTCGACGGACTCGACGAGCTGCTCGAGGTGTCGATGGCGTTCGCGCGCACGCGTCCACCGAAGCCTCCGGCCTGGGCGAGTTCGACGAAGCAGCCGGGCGTGTGCGTGTACGCGATCTCGGGCGGGACCGGCGCGCACATGGCCGACGTGCTCGCCGACGCCGGCATTCGGCTGCCCGATCTCACGAAGGAATCGCAGCGGCAACTCCACGACGGGCTCATACCGTCGTACCTGCGCGTCTCGAATCCCGTCGACTGTGGTGGTCCGCCGGTCGCCGACGCTCGCGGCCGCAAGATCCTCGACGTGATCCTCGCCGACAAGAACATCGACATCCTCGTTATCCCGATCACCGGCGCAGTCGTGACGTTCAGCGAGCCGTTCACGCGCGACATCATCGAAGCCGCGAAGAGTACGACGAAGCCCGTCTTCGTCGTGTGGGGCGCGCCTGCGGGAACCGACGACACGTACTACAAGCGTCTGCTCGACGGCGACCTGCCGGTGTTCCGTACGTTTCACAACTGCGTAGCCGCAGTGAAGAGCTACGCCGACTACTGGACATTCGCCGCCCGCTACCTCTCTCCGTTCGACCACGCGCCCCGCGAGCCGTTGCCTGCCGCGCGCAAGGCCCGCAAGCTCGTCGACGCGCTGGAGCCCGGTGAGGCGCTGTCGGAGTGGAGCTCGAAGAAGCTCATCCGCGCCTACGGCATCAAGACGTCGAAGGACGAGCTCTGCGCAACGGCTGCCGAGGCGGTGCGCGCGGCCAACGAGATCGGATTCCCGGTCGTGATGAAGGTCTCGTCGCCCGATTTGCTGCACAAGACCGATGTCGGGGTCGTGAAGGTTGGCGTTTCATCGGCCGCCGAGGTGCGCGCCGCGTACGACGAGCTCTTGCGCAAGGCAACGAAGGCCGATCGCCGCGCCCGCATCGACGGCGTGATGGTGTGCGAGACGGTGACGGGAGGCCTCGACATGCTCATCGGCGTCTCGTCCGACGAGTTGTTCGGGCCGGTGGTCACCGTCGGGCTCGGCGGAATCTTCGTCGAGGTGTTCGGCGACGTGACATTCCGGGTTCCACCGTTCGACGACGACGAAGCGCGCCGCGCCCTCGCGGAGCTGAAGGGCTTCACGCTGTTGGAGGGCGTGCGGGGTCAACCTCCCTTCGACGTCGACGCGCTGGTCGATACGGTGATGAAGGTGCAGAGGCTCGCGCTGGACCTCGCCGGCGACATCCGCGAGCTCGACATCAATCCTCTGGTGATTCGGCCACGCGGCGCGGTGGCACTCGACGCATTGGTGGTGAAGAAGTGAGTGAAGCTGCAGACGAGACGGCGAACGGGCCTGAGGAGCTGCTGACCCGGCTCGAGAACAGCGTGCTGTGGTTGACGATCAACCGGGCCGACAAGGGCAACGCGATCCCCTACTACGTGCGCGACGCGCTCATCGACGCGTTCCGCAACGCGCACTTGGACCTCGGAGTGCGCGCCGTTGTGCTGACCGCCGCCGGCGACCGACACTTCTGCACCGGTGCCGATCTCTCGGTTCCGCAGCCCCCGCGCGGTTCGCGACCGCCCGAAGCTCCCGAGCGCGCGGTCGGCTCGGCCGTCAACATGATGCGCGCCGGCTTCCAGCAGCTGATGACCGCGATCCAGGACTGCGAGAAACCCGTCATCGTTTCGTTGAACGGCACCGCGGCCGGCGGCGGATCGATGCTCGTGCTCGCCGCCGATCTTGTGATCGCGGCCGACAACGCGAAGCTCATTCAGGTTTTCGTCCGCCGGGGCTTGATCCCCGACGCCGGGGTCGCGTACCTCTTGCCGCGC
>JALYLU010000342.1:5563-5919 GCA_030774075.1 Actinomycetota bacterium
AGGCGAAAGAGCTCGTCTTCTTCGGTGACGACCTCTCCGCCGCCGCCGCCGCGCAGCTCGGCATCGTCAACAAGGTCGTGCCCGCCGCCGAGTTGCCGGACGCGACGAAGGAGTGGGCCGAGCGACTCGCGAGCGGTCCGACGAAGGCCATCGGCTGGTCGAAGAAGCTCCTGCACGACGCGTCGGAGCTGGCGCGTCGTGACCTGCTCGAGGAAGAGGCCATGCTCGTCGAGCTCAACAGTTCGACCGAGGACTCGCAAGAAGGTGTCGCGGCGTTCCGCGAGCGCCGGCCGCCCGAATGGAAGGGCTGGTGAGCGGGTGGCCCGTGAACCGTGGAGTGGCCTGATCAAGAACAA
>JALYLU010000343.1 GCA_030774075.1 Actinomycetota bacterium
CCGCGACCGCGATCACGGCAGGTGGCGGCGCTCATGCGTGTGCGTTGTTGGCCGACGGCACCGCCAAATGCTGGGGCTACAACGGCTCCGGCCAGTTGGGGAACGGCATGACCACCGACTCCTCGACGCCGGTGGTGGTGACCGGCCTGACCGCCGCGGTCGCGATCAGCGCCGGCGGTTACCACTCGTGTGCGTTGTTGGCCAACGGCACCGTCAAATGCTGGGGCTACAACATTTTGGGCGAGTTGGGGAACGGCACCACGACCAACACGTCGACGCCGGTGGTGGTGACCGGCCTGACCACCGCGGTCGCGGTCAGCGCGGGCGGGTTCCATTCGTGTGCGTTATTGGCCAACGGCACCGCCAAATGCTGGGGCTACAACGGCTACGGCCAGTTGGGCAACGGCACCACCACCAACGCGTCGACGCCGGTGGTGGTGAGCGGCCTCACCACCGCGGTCGCGATCAGCATCGGCGGTTTCTACTCGTGTGCGTTGTTGGCGAACGGCACCGCCAAGTGCTGGGGCCTCAACGGCTCTGGCCAGTTGGGGAACGGCACCTTCACCGACTCGTCCACGCCGCTGGTTGTAAGCGGCCTGACCACCGCCGTCGCGATCAGCGCAGGTGGCGGCGCCCATTCGTGTGCGTTGTTGGCCAACGGCACCGCCAAATGCTGGGGCTACAACGGCTCCGGCCAGTTGGGGAACGGCATGACCACCGACTCCTCGACGCCGGTGGTGGTCACCGGCCTGACGAGCGCGGTCGCGATCAGCGCCGGCCAGTTCCATTCGTGTGCGTTGTTGGCCAACGGCACCGTCAAATGCTGGGGCTACAACTTCTACGGCCAATTGGGCAACGGCACCACCATCGACTCGTCGACGCCGGTCGTGGTGACTGGGTTCTAGTTCCACTCGCTCGTCAGATTTTTGCGCGCCGTTCCCTTCCGGGCGGGCCGGAGTCATGTGATCGTCACAGTTCGCTGCTCGCCGGCCGAACGGCGCATCGCATCGAGCACGGTCATATCGGCAACGCCGTCGGCGAACGTCGCCGGCTGCGGAGTCGATGGCCCCGCCGTTCGTTCGATGCGGGCCCGGAAGTGCTCAGCGAGACGCGTGTACGGACCGAGGTCGAGGCCGTGGCCGATCATCCGTTCGTACGTCGTCGTGAGGATCGCGCCCGGCGGCGCCGAGGGCGGCGCGGTACGCAGGTCGTCGGGGATTGCCAGTGGTCGCGCGCCGCGCATGTCTGCGACCCACACCTCATTACCGAGGCCGACGATCCACGCAGTGCCGTGCGTGCCGACGACGCGCGTTTCGATCAGGAAGGGTCCGCGATCGGCGGCGGTGCTCTGCATCACCCCGGCGACGCCCGACTTCAATCGGAAATGTACGACGAAGCCGTCGTCGGCCGTCGTGGGGCGCGCGAGGTGCGCGAGGTGCAAGAGCGACGCGGTGACCGCGTCGAATTCACCCAGTGTCACCCGGATCTGGTCGATCACCTGTGAGCCGTGCGCACCGAGCCAGCCGCCGCCCTGAGTCGCGTCGCCCCACCACGCGGGCACATCTGCATCGCCATCGGAGAGCACCGGGACATGTAACGCGAACAGCGCGAGACGCGGGTCGCCGACCGCACCCTCGTGCACTGCGCGTGCGAGGAGCGCCTGGCCGGTGTCGAACCGGAACTCTGTGCCGAGCATGTGCACGACTCGAGCTTTTTCCGCGGCTGCGAGCAGCGAGCGCGCCTCGATCGCGTCGCGTGCGAATGGCTTTTCGCACAGCACATGCTTGCCCTCGGCGATCGCCTCCAGGACAAGTGGCGCGTGCGAGTGCGGCGGCGTCGCAATCGTCACCGCGTCGACGCCGGACAGAGCGAGCGCTTCGGCGAACGACGTGCACGCCCGAGGAACGTCCACTGCCTCGGCGCGCCTTGCCGTCTTGGCCGGATCGCGACCGACCAACGCATGCACATCGAAGCCGGCCGCGCGCAGCGCTCGCACGTGCGTGAAGCATCCAAAACCGGTGCCCACGACGATGGCACCGGTCATCGAGCCAACTCCACCGACCTGCCCTCACGCGCCGACCGTCTGATCGCATCGAGCACTTCCATCGTCGCAACACCGTCCGCGAACGTCGCCGGCGCGGGGTCGAGCGATCCGACCGCACCTTCGATGCGAGCGCGGAATTGCTCGGCGAGGCGCGTGTACGGGCCGACGTCGATGCCAGTCGAGTGCAACCGGTCGTACGCGCTGACGAGCAGGTCGGCGGGAGGCGGCTCGGGTGCGGCGACCGCGAGGTCGGACGGGACTGAGATGTCGCGCGTGCCACTGGCATCGGCGACGCGAACGCGGTCGCCTTCGGCCCATGCCGTGCCTTTCGTTCCCGCGACGCGCGTTGCGAACAGCATCGGGCCGCGGTCGCCGGCGACGCTTTGCATCAGCCCGACACACCCGCCGCGCAACCGGAAGTGCACCAGGTACGCGTCCTCGGCGCTCCACGCGTGCTCTCCGACGCTCGGCAGGCTCGCGCTGACGCTCGCAAACTCCCCGAGCGTGCTGCGAATCTGATCGATCACGTGCGACGCCTGCGCGCCGAGCCAACCGCCGCCTTCGGCCGCGTCGCTCCACCACTGCGGCACCTCAGCGGCGGGGTCGGCAAGCAGCGGGATGTGCAGCAGGAACGTGGCGAGGCGCGACTCGCCGATCGCTCCGCTGTGGACGACGCGCGCCAGTAGCGCCTGGCCGGGAGCGAATCGGAATTCGCAACCGATCAGGTGTACCACCCCGGCGCTCTCCGCGGCGGCGAGCAGGATGCGCGCCTCGGCCGCGTCGCGTGCGAACGGCTTCTCACACAGCACGTGCTTGGCCGCGCGTACGGCGTCGAGCACCAGCGCCGCGTGCGTGTGCGGCGGAGTAGCAATCGTCACCGCCTCGACGCCCGGGATGGCCAACGCATCGGCAAGGCTGGTGAACGCGTGCGCAATCTCGAAGCGCTCGGCGCGCGCGGCCGTCTTGTCGGGGTCGCGCCCCACGAGTGCGTGCACTTCGAAACCCGCCGCGCGCAGGGCGCGCACGTGGGTAAGGCAGCCGAAACCAGTGCCAACGACGGCCGCACCGATGGTCACGCGGGGATGCCGGCCGCGTTCGCCACCATCGACAGCATCGTGTACTGACCCACGACGAACAAGATCTCGACGAGTGCGGACTCGTCATAGTGCTCGGCAAGCTTGGCCCAGGTCGTGTCGGTGACGTCGCAATCGTTGTGCAACTCGTCGGCCACTCTCAGCAGGGCGCGCTCGACGTCGCTCCAGGTGCCTTCGTCGATCGACAGGGCAACCGTTGCGACCTCATCGTCCGCCAATCCGGCCGCCCGCGCGTACTCGGCGTGCTCGATCCATTCGAACTCGGAGCCACAGTTCGACGCGACTCGCAGTGCCAAGAGCTCATGGTCGCGGTGCGGGAGCACGCCGTTCAGCGCGAGCGCCGCCGCCCAGCCGAGGAACGGGCTCAACAGGTCCGGCTGGCGTGCGAGCACCGCCATGGTGCGGGCGGGCTCGCGTCCCGGCGGCGCGATCAGCGGGAGCAGCTCGCTCACATCGGCGCGCAACTCCTCGGCCCGCGGCACCGGAATGCGCACGGCGTGCATCCTCATAGGAATCCTCCGGTCATGGTCACGGTCACGGCCCACGCAACCGCCGGTGCGATCAGCTGAAGAGCTCGCCGCGCAGTGGTACCGATTCGAAGCCGTCGGGCCCGATCGGGAGGTCGCCGGTGATCGTCACTCGTTCGACGCGACGATCGAAGTCGCTGGACGCGAGGTCGACGGGTCCGAGATGTGCGGTCGCCCGGTTGTCCCAGAACGCGAGGCTGTCGGTCTCCCACCGGAACCGCACAGTGAATTCCGGTCGGGCGATCTGGTCGAAGAGCAGGTCGAGGATCCGGCGGTTCTCGCGGTCGGTGAGGCCGACGATGTAGCGCGTGAATCCCGGGTTGACGAACAACGCACGTTCTTGCGTCACCGGATGGACCCGGACAACCGGATGGACCGCGGCCGGCGGTGGCTGGTTGCGGTCGTAGCCCGGTCGGGTCTCGCCGGTGAAACCGTGCCATTGGTGAACTGCTTGGAGATGATCGATCAGGTCGCGGATGGGCTCGGACAGGTCCTCGTACGCCGCGACGAGATTCGTCCAAAGGGTGTCTCCGCCGTAGGGAGGGATCACCGCGCCGCGCAGGATCGACGCGAGGGCGGGGTTGGCAACGAAGGTGATGTCGGTATGCCAGCCGGTCGCGGTGAAGCGCGGCGGCGCGAATTTCGGGCGGACCTGGCCGTGTCCGAACAGCGCCTTCTCTTCGCGCGAATCGACGACGTATATCTCGGGCTTCTCGACGAGACCGGGCTCGATCGGGTGCGCGGGTGTGACGTCGCCGAAGTTGCGCGCGAACTCGATCTGCTGGTCGTAGGAAATCGCCTGGTCGCGGAAGAACAGAACTTTCCAGTGCACGAGTGCGTCGGCAATCTCCGAAACCGTCTCGGCGTCGAGCGGCTCGCGCAGGTCTACACCGTCGATCTCCGCGCCGATGATGCTGGTCACGGGCCTGACCTGAACGCGCCGGTTCGTCGCATGGGTCGTCATCGTCGCCAAGCCTTTCCGGGCCGTGGGTGCCGCCGAGACCTCGACGACACGACCAGTCGGCACGCCATGTCTGCAACCGTAGATCAACCCCCCTCCGCGTGTCCCCGCCACTGTGCAGTGCCACCTCCGGCGCAACCGCTTGGTTACCGCCGGTTGGCGGCCGCGTAGCTGCGATACACGGCGAGCAGCGCGTCCTTTTGCTCCCCGGTCAACGCGACGTCCGCGCGGATCGCGGCTTCGGTCGCGGGCGGCGCGGCTTCGTCGGCGTCGTCGAGCAGTCCCGCCTCGGCGAGAAGCGTCTCCGCCGGGAGGCCGAGCGCCGTCGCGATCGCCTTGAGCACACGCACCGACGGCTCGTGCATCCCGCGTTCGACTTGACTGAGGTACGGGTTCGAGACGCGTGCGCGTTCCGCCAGCTCGCGCAGCGAAAGCTTCGCGAGCCGGCGTTGGACGCGGATGAACTGGCCGAGCGCGTCGAAGTGCGCTTGCCAGGGGTCGGTCACGTGGATCAGGCGGGCGGCGTCAGCGCATCGCCCAACTTGGCGGCGAACTGTCGCTGCGACCGCAGCCACTGCTCCGTCGTCTCGAAGCCCCGGTCGACGAGCTTCGCGGCGTCGGGGAGGCGACTCGCGAAGCGCGCGGTCGAGGACGGCAATAGGTCGTGGGTGCGCTCGGAAACGCGCTCGATCACGTCGACGACGTTCTCCTGCGCAATCTGCACGAGGCTCAGCAACTGGCTCTGGACCTCGTCGGCGATCTCGGTCACGGTCATGGGGCAAGGCTCCTTCGGGTTGGATGACGGTTTGCGGTCGTGAAGCACCGCTAGATATAGTTAGCAGCATCGCATGCATGTCAAGCGAGAATGCCTGAAGGCCACCGGAAGGAACGCGCGATGACTCGGATCGGACTCGTGCTCGGCGCAGGTGGAGCAGTAGGCCACGCGTTTCACGCGGGAGTGTTGGCCGGCCTCGCCGAGGTAGCCGGCTGGGACGCGCGCGATGCGGAGGTGATCGTCGGCACTTCGGCCGGATCCGTTGTGGGCGCGCTCCTGCGCGCCGGCCTCTCGGCCCCCGACCTCGCCGCCCGCTCGACCGACAACACGTTGTCGGAGGAAGGCCAACGCATCGCGGCCCGCGCCGACGCCGTCCGGCATGACCAGCCGCCGATCCCCGCGCGTGCCCGACGACCGGCGCTCCGCGGCGCTTCGGCGCCGAGCGCCCTGGTGCGCGCCGCGCTGCAACCGTGGAATGCACGCGCCGGCGCGCTCGCAGCG
>JALYLU010000344.1:0-1031 GCA_030774075.1 Actinomycetota bacterium
GTGCTCACCTCGGGTGAGACTCGGCGGCCGTGACACAGCGCGGACGGGCCGTCGCCGAAGTCTTCGGTCGAGCTGCTCACACCTACGGGCGCGTCGGTCAGGACTTCTTCGGCTTCTTCGGGCGTCGAATCGTCGCGATGACCGGAGAGACGCTCGGCGGCTCTGTGCTCGACGTCGGTTGTGGGGCGGCAGCGGCCCTCGTCGCTGCATCGGCTGCGGTCGAAGAAGGGGCACTCGTCGTCGGTGTCGATCTGAGCCGCGAGATGCTTCTTCGCGCCGCTGAGGCTTTGGCCAAGAGTGAGGCGGCGGTGTTCGTCGCGCTCGCTGATGCCGAGCGGCTGCCGTTCCCGGATGGCGTTTTCGATGCGGTCGTGTCCAGCTTTGCTCTGGGCTACTTTCCATCACCCCAGCGGGCCGTAGCGGAGATGCGTCGCGTCTTAAAGCCGCGAGGCAAGGTGGGGATCTGCGTCTCGGACGGCTGGTGGTTTCAGGGCGACCCGGATTGGCGCTGGCACGAAGAGTTGCTCGCAGAGCTCCGCGCACCCGTCGAAGGAGGACCGTTTCGGAATCCTGCTGCCGTCGTTGACCTGCTCACCGAGGCCGCCTTCAACGTCAAGGATGCAGTCGTCGAAACCTTCCCGCTCGAGTGGAAGGATGCAGACGAGTGGTGGGATGCGGGGTGGTCGCACGGGTATCGCAAAGTGCTCGAAGCACTGTCCCCTTCAGCCCTCCAGGAGTACCGGACGCGTTCGTACGAGCGTCTGAAGGGCACACCCGTCCGGGGCAGGCTCGAGGTCGTGCTCGTCACCGGCGAAGCTGTGAGCTGAGTGTGGTTCGACGGCTGCGGGATGCACCCACGACTCTCCGCCCTAGCAGTGACGCTTGATGGACATGCCCGGAAGTGGATCATGGGCGCTCGCGACCGCGAGCAAACCGCGTCGGCGACGACGAGCCGCGCATACAGATCTGATGCCGATCGGTACTCGACCGAGGTGTTCCTCACCGGGCAATATGAGCGCGAACGATGACAC
>JALYLU010000344.1:1041-5902 GCA_030774075.1 Actinomycetota bacterium
TGGAGCATGCCCGCTACGTCGATCTGTGCAGCCGTGAAGTCATGGCGGAACGAGCGCGGAGCCGGCAAAATAGGCGCGAACGATGACCCCGCCCGCTTGGATGAGCTGGAGCAGCGGCAAGGACAGTGCCTTCGCGCTCCAGGTGGCGCGCGTCGAGCAGTGCGTCGACGTGCAGGGATTGATCGTGACCGTCAACGCCGATGCTGATCGCGTCGCGATGCACGCGGTGCGACGCACCCTGTTGGAGGCCCAGGCGGAACGTCTCGGCCTGCCGCTGCACGTCGTCGAGATCCCGTCGCCTTGCCCCAACGACGTGTACGAGGCGCGCATGGCGGCCGCGATGACCACAGCGCGCACCGCCGGCATCGAGCGGATCGTGTTCGGAGACCTGTTTCTTCAAGACGTGCGCGCCTACCGAGAACGCAACCTCGCCGGCACCGGCATCACACCCGTGTTCCCGCTCTGGGGTCGCCCCACTGGGCCTCTGGCCCGCGACATGCTCGCCGCGGGCGTGCGCGCCGTGCTCACCTGCGTCGACCCGAACGTGCTCCCGTCCGAGTTCAGCGGACGCGCCTTCGACGAGACCCTGCTCGCCGACCTGCCCGATCACGTCGATCCCTGCGGCGAACGCGGCGAGTTCCACACGTTCGTATGGGACGGTCCCGGCTTCAGCTCGCCAATCGACATCGTGATTGGTGAGACCGTCTGCCGTGATGGCTTCGTCTTCCGCGACGTCCTCGCCGCGCCATGACCACACTATTCACCGACGCCAGCCGAGACAGCCCCGACCGGCGCACCGACGCGCGTCGACGATACATAACGGTCAGCGGATCTGCGCTCGCATAACCGTCCCAGAGCGGGCAATCTGTTCGGGCGTTCAAGCTCATCGAGTGCTACGGCGGCACCAACGTCGGCGATCCCAACAGGTAGATAGCGTTGAGCGAATGGCCGTGCTGTTCTTGATTGTCGGATTGCCGGGTGCCGGAAAAACCACGGCAGCAAAAAAGCTCGCCGCGGATCGCAAGGCGCTGCGCCTGAGCCCGGACGAATGGATGATCCCGCTCTTCGGGGAACCCCGGAGGCACTCGGCAAACGCGACGTGCTGGAGGGGCGGCTCATCTGGCTTGCAATGGAGGCGCTTCAGCTTGGAACGAGTGTGGTACTCGACTTCGGATTCTGGGGCAGCGATGAGCGGTCGGCGTTGCGATCACTCGCCGCCTCCGTTGGGGCGTCGTGTGAGGTCGCTTATGTTCGCGTGGATCGTGAGACCCAACTCAAGCGCATCCGTCAGCGCTGGGAGCGAGCACCTCATGAGACGTTCGCGATGACCGAGGCGGACCTCGATCGGTGGCGTGCCATGTTCGATGAGCCCACCGACGCCGAGTTAGCCGGTGACCAGGTCGCTGACCGACCCGCGCACTGGAGCACTTGGTCCGACTGGGCCCAGACCGGTGGCCTTCACTTGTCGAAGGTTCACACTGAGCCGCAAGGACTGCGAGCGCAGATCTGCCTGCTGGGTGTTCACGCTTACGATGTGGCGACATCTCTAAGGGCGTTGCTCGCGTCGGTCAAGCACCTCGGGATTCAGCGAGGAACAAGAGTGGCGGTTTGTTGTGATCTCCGAGGATGACGTCCGTCGCGGGCAAAAGAACCGGCGCGCAACCGAGACGGCGATCGTGCCGTATGTGAGGATTCCGTTCGAACCCGACGCGGTGGTCGGCGTGCGCGTTGGCCCGGGACGCCATGTGGATCTACGTGAGAGGGGTGTGGCAGGTCTGTTGCAGCACCACGGCTACGACGCGCTCGTAAGGTCGTCGGAAATACCGCTACGCACATAGCGTGAGCGCCCGAAGCGCGCCACAGATATGGCGCTCTGTGTCTGCGTCGGGTTCCGTTATCGGGTGCTTCCGGTAGTCGCTGACGGCGCGAGCTGGATCGGAAACTTCGCGAGGCCGCGCACGGCAATGCTCGGTCTCCGTGTGATCTCCCCGCGGTGCAGGTCCGACGCGAGTCGCGGCAGCAACGTGGTTAGCGCGATCTCGGTTTCCAGCTTGGCGAGCGCCGAGCCAACACAGAAGTGAATGCCAGACGCGAACCCGAGGTGCGGAGGTGTTTGCGGTCGGGCGAGGTCGAGACGGTCGGGATCCGGAAATGGATCCGGATCGCGGTTCGCCGCGGACATGAACACGACAGCCGTTTGCCCGCGTCTGATTTGGGTCCCGTTGATGGTCGTTTCCTGGGTTGCGGTACGAGCGGTGTAAGGGACCGGACTGTCATAGCGCAGGCATTCGTCGACAATACGACCCATCAGAGTTGGGTCGTTGTGGATGCAGGTGAGTACGTTCGGATGGTCCAGCAGAGCTAAGACGCTGTTGCCGATCAGGTTGGCGGTCGTCTCGTGCCCAGCAATAACCATCATGATCCAGGTCGCCGTAGCTTCATCGGCGGTGATCGCGCCGTCATGCTGCGCTCGATCCAGTGTTTCCAGGAACTCATTGACTGGTTCAGTCGCTGCGTCGGCAATTCGCTGTTTGGCGTAGCCGACGATCCCCGAGGCGGCCCGCGCGGCGGCAACCGGATGACTTCTTCCCTGCACGATGCTACGCACCCCACGCGGCAGCTCGCGCAGACGCAAGGGAAGGGGATCGTCGATCGACTCCGTCAACGTTCGCGACCACGCACCGATCTTCGGACGATCGGCGTCCGGGATACCGAGAAGCTCACCGATGACCGCGAGCGGTAGCGGATACGCGAAGTCACGAACAAGATCGAACGTGCCCGACACGGAAGCAATCAGCCCGTCGGCAACCAACGTTGCCGTAGAGCGCAACGTAGCGACGACCGACGGCGCGAACGCGGGCGCGACGACACGGCGAAGCCGGGTGTGATCCGGCGGGTCGAGGAGCAAGAACATCTGAAACAGGACCCGCGTGGCCTTGGATGGCGGCCGTGGCAACGGAGGCTTACGAAACGTCGGATCCTTGAGCACGGCGGCGACATCCGAGTAGCGCGACAAGACGATCTCACCCGTCGGCAATCGGACCCGCGAGCGCTGTCGCAGCTCCGCATACAGCGGATAGGGATCCGCGAGGCGGGCGGGCTCGCGCAGCATCGCCAGCACATCCATCGTGGTATCGCCTTGCCCACGAGATTTCTTCATACGCCCTCGGTCATCAACGTGCGCGCCGCCCGCCCATATTGCCCGCTCGGGCGCGGTTCTGGCGAGCGTCGATCGGCAGATCGGTATTCCCGGGTTGCTGGTTCGATGGTGTCGTGGATTGGCGCAAGCGCGCTGTGTCAGGGTGACCGAACCGTCGATCTGTCGCGCGGCGCAGCAGGGAAATCGGTTCAACCGTCAGGATCCTCTCCTCCTACTCTTGGCCCGGCGACAGCGATGATCGGGCGACGAGGAGATCGGGCAGCATGAGCATTGAGCCACCGCAGGACGTGCCGAGCCCGATCGAATTTCGCGAGATGACCGACGCGCGTGAATGGGAAGCGAGTGCCGAGCAACGACCCGGACGCAGTGAGATCCTGGACCGCATCACGCACGAGGCGGCGCAACTCACGAGACCGGGAGACCGCATCCTCGAACTCGGGTCCGGACCCGGCTTCCTTGCCCAGCGTCTGCTCCAGCGCCTTCCCGACGTTCACTACACGGCATTGGACTTCTCTCCGGCGATGCACGAGCTGGCGCGGGCTCGACTGGAGCCATGGGCGGCGCGGGTGACGTTCCTAGAACGGAGCTTCAAGTCCGACGTCTGGCCTGAGGGCCTGGAGCCCTTTCGTCTGGTTGTCACGAACCAGGCGGTGCACGAGCTACGCCACAAGCGCCACGCGCTCGGCCTCCACCGGCAGGTTCTGGGCGTGCTGGCACCCGACGGCAGCTACCTGCTGTCCGACCATTTCAACGATCCGGGCGGCCTCGAGAACACGGAGCTGTACATGAAGCGGGACGATCAGATCACGGCACTCCACCACGCGGGTTTCGCATCGGTCGACCGCCTCGCCGTCGCTGGCAGCCTTGTGCTGCATCTCGCACGCAAGGCATAGCCGCGCCACCCCCGCGCGAGCACTGACACTGTCACGACATGCTGGCGTGGCCGATTCGGCGTTCTGTAGCGGCTCGCGTGCCCGACAGTAGTAGCGGTCGCGGTCTCGTCTTCAACTCCTTGACGCCGCACCTAATGCCCGCTCCGGATCGTTACGGCGAGCGCGGATCGGCAGTTATGGCGTCGGAGCGGTGACGGTCCCGCTCTTTGAAGAAGAGCTACCTCCGATCGGAGCGTGGCAGTCCGAGACCTTCCAGCGGCCGTCGTGAATCGTGTAGCTGACCCAGTTGTCGTTGCCTACCACGCTCGCCGGAAGGTCGTACTCGACCAACGCTTCACCACTGCTGCTCGTCACATTGCGGAGGGCAACGCCGCTGATCTTGATCTTGTCGAGGGGACGGCCGAGGTACTTCTGCATGACAGTGCGCTCGCCGCGTAGGTACTGACTCACGGTCGGGATCGGAAGGGTGGTTCCGCCATGGTCCGTGCACTCGGGACCCTGAAGAGCTTTGATGTCATCGAGGGATCCGACGAGGAAGGCATGTGCCCACGCGATGGCTGTCGCCTTCAGACTCGTGCTCGTGTTGCCCGCTGGCGGCAAGGTCATCGTCCTGGCTGACACCGCCGCGGAACCATGACCGCTGCTGCATCCCGACCCCAACGCGCTCAACACCACGATTGCATTAGCCCCGATTGTTCACGGGATCTGTCGAGTCGTGTCCGGCGTGTGTGGGAGCGCGTTCACGGTGCTCTTGTCGTGCTTGTCGCGGTCGGGGAGCGGCGCGAGGACGTTGGGGGCCGTGTCGGGA
>JALYLU010000345.1 GCA_030774075.1 Actinomycetota bacterium
CGCCTCGACTCTCAGCTCCTCCGACTCGAGAGCGGTCCCGCTGCTCGTACGGTTGCGACACGCGAACGGAACCTGGCTGGCGACCGAGATCATCGGTACGAACCATCTCTCCGACCCCGCGATCGAGGGGATGGTCCTGAGCATCCGCGACGTCTCCGCGAGCATGCGCACGGAGGACGCACTGCGAGACAGTGAGGAACGGTACCGCCTCATCGTCGAGCTCGCGCGTGAGGGCATCTGCGTGGTCGACGCGGCCGGGATGACCACGTTCGCAAATCGCGCGCTGGCCGAGCTCCTCGGCACGACCGTCAACGAGATGGTGGGCGGCTCGCTCTTCGACCTCATCGACGAAGTGGAGCGAGCCGGTGCCCGGGCCAGAGTCGTCGGCCCCGGCGACGCAGCGATCCACGAACAAGATCTCCGGCTCGTGACCCTCGACCAGCGCGGCGTGTGGGCCCGACTCCGCTCCAGCGCCGTGCGCCAGCACGACGGGACCTCGATCGGCGCCGTCCTGTTCGTCACCGACGTGACCGAACGCCGCGCCCTCGAGCAACGTCTCGCCGAAGAGGCGCGCCGCGACCCCCTTACGGGCGTCGCCAACCGCACGGAGCTGTTCGAGGTGCTCTCCCCCATCCTCGAAGCGGGCGGGCTCACGGCCGCGTTGTACATCGACCTCGACGGGTTCAAGGAGGTAAACGATCAGTTCGGGCACACACTCGGCGACGAGATACTGCGCATCGTCGCGGGCCGCGTGTGTGCCGCGATCCGCGGCGTCGATACGCTCGCGCGTGTCGGCGGCGACGAGTTCGTCGTGATCTGCCGCGACCTCGAATCGACGGACGAAGCCGTCGCGATCGCTCAACGGATCCGCGAGGTCCTCGGCCAACCGTTCGGCCTGGCGGTCGGCTCGGTTCGGATCGACTCCAGCATCGGCATCGCGTTCGGTCGCACCGCCGACGCCGACGGTCTCTTGGCGCGCGCGGATCAGGCGCTCTATCGCGCCAAGCGCAAGGGTCGCGGCCGCATCGAGGTCACGATCGACGAAGCCTCGGCGTAGCCGTCTGGCAAGATCGGCGGCGATGGTGGCGCCGATCGACGAACCGCTGGACCCGAGACGATGGTTCGCGGCGTCGGTCGCGATCGTGTCGGTGGCGATCCCGGTGCTCGACAACACCATCTTGAATCTCGCGGTCCCGACGATCCTGCGCGAGTTCCATACGCCGCTCTCGAGCCTGCAATGGGTGATCACCGGCTATTCGCTCACCTTCGCGACGCTGCTCATCATCGGCGGCCGGCTCGGCGACATCTTCGGCCACCGGCGGATGTTCGTGCTCGGCGCGGCGATCTTCGGGGTCGGATCACTCCTGGCGTCGATCTCCACGTCGGTGCCGACGCTCTTCGTCGGCGAGGCGCTGATCGAAGGCATCGGCGCGTCGATGATGATCCCGGCAACGCTGTCGATCCTGTCGAACACGTTCCAGGGCGCCGAACGGCCCAAGGCGTTCGCGGCGTGGGGCGCGGTCGCGGGCGCCGCGGTCGCGTTCGGCCCGATCCTCGGTGGCTTCCTGACAACCGACTACTCCTGGCGCTGGGCCTTCCGTATCAATGTCATCGTGGCGCCGATCATCGTCGTCGGCGCGCTGTTGTTCATGCATCCCGACGAGCGGACCGCCCGGCGACCGCACATCGACGTGCGGGGCGCGGCGTTGATCGCGACCGGCTCGTTCAGCCTGATCTTCGGGTTGAGCGAAGGCACGATCTACGGGTGGTGGACGCCGATCAAGGACCTCACGGTCGGGAGCTGGCACGCATGGCCGGCGACGCGCGCGGTATCGATCATCCCGCTCGCGTTCTTGCTCTCGGCGCTGATCTTCACGGCCTTCGTCATGATCGAGCTCGCAATGGAACGCGGCAACCGCGACCCGCTCTTCGAGTTCGGCCAGCTCCGGCACCTGGGTTTCCGGTACGGCCTGCTCACCACGATGGTGCTGGCGATGGGCCAGTTCGGCCTCTTGTTCATCCTCCCCATCTTGTTGCAGAACGGGAAGCACTTCTCCGCGTGGCACGCCGGGCAGTGGATGCTGCCGCAGGGCATCCTCATCGCGCTGGGCGCGCCCATCGGCGGCCGGCTGACCCGTCGCTTCAGCATCACGAGCATCGTGCGCACGGGCCTCGCACTCGAAGCGATCGGGCTGTTGTGGGTGGCACTCGCGATCTCGCCGCGCGTCTCGTTCCTCGCATTGCTGCCGGGAATGATCGTGTTCGGCCTCGGCGTCGGGTTCGCGAGCTCACAGCTGACCAACGTGATCCTGTCGGATATCGACCCCGACAAGGCGGGAGTCGCCGGCGGAACCAACACCACGGTCCGCCAGGTCGGTCTCGCGCTGGGTATCGCGACGTTCGCGTCGTTCATCGACGCGTCGACCCGGAGCGGCGGAACGCCGACCGCGGTCGCGAACGGTGCGCGCCCGGCGATGTTGTTCGCCGCGGCCGTGGTCGGGTTCGGTGCCGGCCTGTCGTTCCTCATCCCGCGCGTGACGGTCGCCCGCAACTCGATCCCCGAAGAGATGGTGGGCGCACTCGAGTCGATCGACGTCCCTAGCGGGCGAGCTTGACCGGAAGCGCTTTCAGCGCGTTGTTCAGGTTCGAACGGATGCGGACCGGCTCGCCGGTCAGCTCGATCGTCGGGAACGTCGCGAGCAGCTCCTCGAAGAACACGCGGCCCTCGAGGCGCGCGAGGTGCACGCCGAGGCAGAAATGCTCCGCGATCCCGAACGACAGGTGCGGGTTGGGTGACCGGCGGATGTCGAAGCGCGGCGCGTCGTCGAACACGTCCTCGTCTCGATTCGCCGACGTGTAGAACATCACGACCTTGTCGCCGGCGGAGATCTTGACGTCGCGCAACTGCGTGCCGGCGGTCGCGGTGCGCCGGAAGTAGTGCAACGGGTTCTCGTAGCGCAGGATCTCCTCGACCGCACCCGGGACGAGCGAACGGTCGACGCGCAGATCGGCGAGCTGATCGGGGTGGTCGAGCAGCACCCTGAGCCCCGATGAGAGCATCGTCTTCGTCGTGTCGTTGCCCGCGGTGACGAGCTGCACGAAGAAGCTGCCGAAGTCGATGTCGGTCATGTACCGGCCGTTGAAGTCGGTCTCGAGCAGCAGCGTCGTGAGATCCTCACGCGGCGCCTCCTGTCGCCGCACGGCCGCGAACTGGATCGCGTACATCGCCATGTCGATCGTGCCCTGCGACACATCCGATGCGTAGTCGGCGTCCTGGCTGCTCGTGTTCATCTCCGCGAGCCGGTGGATGAACGGCAGGTCGTCGGGGGGCAGGCCCATGAGTTGACCGATCACGCGCGACGGCAGCGCGGAGGTGACGTCGTGCACGAACTCGACGTCGCCCTGCTCGGCCGCGGTAGCCATGATCTCGCGACAGATCGCGCGGATCTGATCCTCCATGCCGGCGATCACCCGGGCCTTGAACCGCGGCGCGATCGGGCGCCGGTAGTCGACATGGCGCGGGGGGTCCATCGCGAGCAGCATGTTGCGCATCATGTCGAGCTGCGCGGGCGCGAGGTTCTCGAGCATGACGCCGCCCTCGCTCGCCGAGAAGAGCTTCGGCTCGCGCGCGACGTGCACGACGTCGGCGTGCTTGAGCACCGCCCAGTAGCCGGGCTCGCCCGACATCTCCTGGAAGTACACGGGTTGCGTGCGCCGTAACTCCGCGAGCACCGCGTGCGGCGGTGCGCCGACGTAGGTGTCGGGGTCGTAGAGGTCGAGGGTCATCAGTCGACCAGCACCCTCGGGCGCGGCATGCCCATCTGCTCGCACATCGCGAGGTAGAAGGCGAGCGTTCCCGCGCCGTCGACGACGCTCTCGACGTTGCCGTCGGCATCGAGGTTCAGGTTCGCGCCGTACATGTGGAACCAGACCCGCGTGTCGTCTTCGACGCACTGGAGCGTGTGCACCGAACCCGCGGGCTCGTACAGGAACGACCCGGCCCGGTTCACGTAGTCGTACTCCTTGTACTTCCACGCGCCCGAGGTCGTGTAGCCCCAGACCGGACCGGTGTGGCGGTGGGTCTGCACCTCGAAGCCGGCCATGAAGATGTTCTCGACGATCCAGAGGCCCTCGCGCGTTTTGACCTGAATCACCTTGAGCTGGTTGCCGCCGCCGATGTCGACGAACGGCAGCTCGTCGGCACCGATGTGGACGGCGTTGGGTGCGGATTCGATCAGGGCCATGACGTGCCTCCGACTCGGGACATCACCGTTCGACGCGAGAGACTAGGCCCGTTGTGACGCTCTTACGACCGCGTTGGGTCGCGGGCCACTTGCTCGTGCTCGTGCTCTCGGCCAGCTTCGTCGCCCTCGGCTTCTGGCAACTCGCCCGCAACCATCACAAGCAGTCTTTGGTTCGTGCGGCGCGCGCGGCATACGGCGCACCGGCGCCCGACATCACGCGCAATCCCGTCGTCGCGCCCGGCAACCGCGTGCAGCTGTCGGGTCGCTACGACCCTGCGCACTCGGTACTCCTGCGGAACCGGGTCCACGACGGGAAGGACGGCAACGACGTCCTCACCCCGTTGCTGCTCGAGCAAGGGACCGCCGTGATCGTCGATCGCGGCTGGGTTGCCCCGGTTGGTGACGGCCGGACGCCGATCACCCCGGTGACTCCGACCGGGCCGGTGGTGGTGCGCGGCATCCTCCACACGTCGAGCACCTTGAGCGCCCAGGACGCCGTGACGAGCTCGGGTGGCCAACTCGCGCTCCCCCGGGTCGACACGGGGCGCATCAACCTCGATCTGAGCTACCAGCTGCTCCCGCGCTGGATCGAGGCCCAATCGCAGACTCCTGCGCCGGCGGCGGACGCACCCGCACTGCCGCAACCGCCGCCACCCGACCACGTGAACCACATGCAGTACGCGATCCAGTGGTTCTCGTTCGCGGCCATCAGCGTGATCGGCTGGCCCGTCGCGCTGATGAGCTTCGCCCGCCGCGGCGGATTCTCAACCCCTGATCGCGGCGACGAGCGCGACCACGGCGAGCACTGAGCAAGCGGCGCCGGTGATGCGGCGTAGCAGCATGCCCGGCAGGATGCGTACGAGCTGGCGGCCGCTGACGGTGGCGATCGCCGAGACGGACAGCAGCGCGACGGCGGCACCGAGCCCGACGCTGAGCGGCGAGTGATAGCGCGCCGCCAGATTCGCGGTGAGCACCTGCGTGAGATCGCCCCACTCGGCGACGAAGATCACGACGAACGCGGTCAGGACGACCCGACGGAGCCGCGGGATCGTTTCGTCGATCACCGCTTCCGCAAATTCCTCCTCGTCCTCCTCCGTCTCGAGAAACGCGAGCACCGCGCCTACGGCGAATAGTGCGGCGACGAGGCCGTCGACTGCCCGATGCGGGAGCAGGTGGAACAGCCCGATCCCGACGCTCACCGCGATCACCACGTGCACGATGAACGCGAGCGCGCCGCCGACCCACACCGCGAGCGGGCGGCCGCGCGACGCGAGCAGCAGGGAGGCGAACATCGTCTTGTCCGGCAGCTCGCCGAAGAAGATCAGCGGAAAGACCGCCAGGACGATCCCGAGATGCACCCGGGCGTTCTACCCGACGGGCCCGTCGGCGAGTGATACGAAAAAACCCGCGCTATCACCGGCGCTAGCACCCGCGCTATCGCCGGCGCTAGATCTAGCTGTCGTTCCCAGGTCGCTTGTTCGGTTTGCGCGAACTCGTTGGGCACGCCCTTAGCCCAGATATTTCAGTAGGCCGCTGTTTGGGTGCGTGCGCGGTCGTGGCCGTTGTCTCGATGCGCGAGGCGAACGGTGAGCGGGCGCGTGAGTGTCTGGCGGGCGTGTTGTTGGCTGC
>JALYLU010000346.1 GCA_030774075.1 Actinomycetota bacterium
GTTCACCGCTGCGGCGCGGATCTTGTAGATCGCGAACAGCGCCTCGATCCACTCGATGCAGTTGGTGGCGAGGATACCGACGTGGTCGCCCGCGCGGACGCCGAGCTCGCTCAGCGTGTGCGCGAGCCGGTTCGCGCGCTCGTCGAGCTCGCGGTAGGTCACCTCTCGCCGAGCATCGACGAGGGCGAGGCGGTCGGGCACCTTGTCGACGGCGAGTTCGAACAGGTCGGCGAAGTTGAAATGGCGAGTGGGCATCGGTCCTCAGCAGTCGTTCCGCGGGCTCAGCAACAACCCGGCGGCCGCCGCGAGGTCTTCGTCGACCCGATCGGGCCCGTCGACGCCGCACACCCAACCGTTCAGCGACGAGAGCCACACCTGCATCAGGATGCGCGCGACCCGCACCTCGCGGTCGGTCGCCGGGCGGCGCTCGGGTGCGTGGATCGCGCTCGTGATGATGCCGGTCATGATCTCGGTGACGCGGCGGACGATGTCCGCGTTCTCGATCTGCGCGGTCCCGAACGAGCGCACCATGGCCGCGGTGACATCGGGATACTCGCGCAGCGATCGGTTCGCGCCCCGCAACACCGACACGACCCGCGCGACCGGCGTGGCCTCGCGCGGTGGATGCACGTCGAGGTAGGCCCGCAGATCGGCTTGTTGCTCTGCCATCGCCTCGAGCAGCAGCCGTTCCTTCGACGCGAAGTAGCGGTAGACGGTCCCGAGCGCGACGTCGGCCGCGGCGGCGACGTCGCGCATCTGGACTGCGTCGAAACCGCCCTCCGCGGCGAGTTGCAGCGTTGCGTCGAGAACCCGGCGACGCCGGGCGGCCTGGCTGCGCGCCAGTGCCCCCTCCGCGGCAGGTTCGGGTTCGGGCTCGGCGATGACCACGGCGGAATTGGAACACGTTCTCATTTTTGTCGCAAGCGTGGCTCATTTTTGTCGCAAGCGTGGCTGATTTTGGTGGCAAGGGGCCGATTTTCCCCCAAGTTCGCCAGGTGGAACGCTCCCGGCCATGGATCTGCTCGAGCTGGCCGACAAGCTGTTCACCGGCGAGTTGCCGATCGAGGCCCACCACCCGTTCGCGTCGAGCGGGCAGATGGCCGAAGTGCAGCCTGGCCTCGCGTTCGTCGACGCGTTCGCCAACTCGGCCGCGGTCGACACGCCCGACGGCTTGGTCATCGTCGACACGAGCGGCGTCTTCCATGCCCAATCGGTGCACGACACGATCCGCACGTGGTCGAGCCGTCCACTCCACACCGCGGTCTTCACGCACGGCCACATCGACCACGTGTTCGGCGTCGACCTCTACGAGGAGGACGCGCGCAGCAACGGCTGGCCTGCACCCCGCGTGATCGCGCACACCGCGATCGCCGAGCGATTCGAGCGCTATCGGATGACCGCGGGATACAACGCGGTGATCAACCAGCGCCAGTTCAAGGCGCCGGGCCTGCGCTGGCCGACGGAGTACCGCCTGCCCGACGAGACCTATTCCGACACGCTCTCGTTGACGGTGGGGGGCGAGACGTTCGAGCTGTACCACGACCGGGGCGAGACCGACGACGCGACGTGGGTGTGGTCGCCCGCACGTAAGACCGTGTTCGCGGGCGACATGTTCATCTGGGCGTCGCCGAACTGCGGCAATCCTCAGAAGGCCCAGCGCTACGCGCGCGACTGGGCGATCGCGTTTCGCAAGATGTCCGCGCTCGAGCCGGAGGTCCTGCTTCCGGGACACGGCCTGCCGATCCTCGGCGCCGCTCGCGTGCAACGCGCGCTCACCGAGGGCGCCGAGCTGCTCGAGTCGCTCGTCGAGCAAACCCTCGCGCTGATGAACGAGGGCGCCCGGCTCGACGACATCGTCCAAACTGTTCGCGCGCCCGCCCATCTCCTCGAACGCCCCTACCTGCACGCGGTGTACGACGAGCCGGAGTTCGTCGTCCGCAACCTCTGGCGGCTCTACGGCGGCTGGTACGACGGCGATCCTTCCCACCTGAAGCCCGCGCCGGCCGACGTGCTGGCGCGAGAGATCGCGGATCTCGCGGGAGGAGCGGCCCGGCTCGCCGCACGCGCGCTCGAGGTCGCGGCCGCGGGTGACCTGCGGCTCGCGGGTCATCTCGCGGAGTTGGCCGCGCAAGCCGCGCCCGACGATGCCGGAGTTCACACCGCCCGGGCCGAGGTGTTCGGCGTCCGCGCGCGCCAAGAGGCGTCGACGATGTCGAAGGGGATCTTCTCCTGGGCCGCACACGAATCGACCGGAAAGGCAAAGGAGCCGGCGTGAAGATCGAAGGGGCGAAGATCCTGGTGACCGGCGCGTCGTCGGGTATCGGCGCGGCGCTCGCGCCGATCCTCGCGGAGCGGGGCGCGACCGTCGGAATCGTCGCGCGCCGCGCCGACCGCCTCGCCGAGGTGCTCGAGCGGTGCCACGCGTTCGCACCGGACTCGCGGCTGTGGGCCGCCGACCTCGGCGATCTCGAACGCGCCGAGGAGGTCGCGATCGAGGCGTGGGACGCGTTCGGGGGTCTCGACGTGCTCGTCAACAACGCCGCGATCCCCAAGCGCACGCGCGTCACCGATCTCACGCCGCACGACGTGCAGCACGTGATGGACGTCGACTTCCACTCCCCGGTCCGCATGGGGCTCGCGGTGCTCCCGCGCATGCTCGAGCAAGGACGGGGCCAGATCATGTTCGTTTCGAGCATCGGCGGCCGCATCCCGATCGCGAACGAGGCCGCGTACAACGCGGCGAAGTACGCGATGTGCGGCTTCGCAGAAGCGATGCTGCTCGACCTCGCGGGCACGCCCGTCGAGGTGAAGCTCGTGCTCCCGGGTCCGATCGAGACCGAGATCTGGGACCAGCCCGACAACGTGCCGGCGCTCATCGACGTCGACAAGGTTCCCGCCGCCGAGTGCGCAGCCGGCATCGCCGACGCAATCGGCGGTGACGGGTTCGAGTACTACATCCCCCCGGTGTTCCCCGGGGGCATCGACGCCAAGGCGATCGCCGTCGGCAAGACGCAACACTGCGACCAGTACCTGCGCGGCATGGCCGACTTCGCGCAGGGCCTTCGAGACCAGGCAACGTCATGACCGAAGTGCGCGACAACCCCCAACGCCTTCGATACGAGATTCTCGTCGACGGCAAGGTCGCCGGCTTCGTGCAATACAGCATGCGGGGCGGGCGGATGATCCTCGTGCACACCGATGTCGACGACGCGCACGAGGGCCAAGGTCTGGGCGGCATCCTCGTTGCCGGCGCGCTCGACGACATCCGCCGCCGCGGCCTGCGCATCGTGCCCGTCTGCCCGTTCGTCGAGAGCTACATCGCGCGTCACCCGGAGTACGACGATCTCGTCGACCACGAGATGTTCGACGCGCTGAACACCGATACGACGCCGAACACCGATACGACGCCGAACACCGAGAAGAAGTGATCCCTTGACATGTGACTAAATGGTCACCTATTGTCGAGGCGTGGACGCGGTCTTCAGAGCCCTTGCCGATCCGACCCGGCGGAGCTTGCTCGACGAGCTCTTCCGCGAGGACGGTCAGACGTTGAGCGCGCTCGAGGAGCACTTCTCGATGACGCGCTTCGGCGTGATGAAGCACCTGAAGCAGCTCGAGGAGGCCGGCCTGGTCGTCACCCGGCGGCAAGGCCGACGGAAGCTCCACTTCCTGAACCCGGTCCCCATCCGGCTCGTCCACGACCGGTGGGTGAGCAAGTACGCCGAGCCCTGGGCGGCTGCGCTCAGTGACCTGAAATACAGACTGGAGAGTCCCATGCAGAAGGTCTTCGAGATCTACATCCGCACCACCCCGGAGCGTCTCTGGGAAGCGATCACCGACAGCGAGATCAGGAGCAAGTACCACTTCGGCATGCAGATCAGCTCGGACTGGACGCCCGGCTCGCGCTTCGAGATGTCCAATCCGCGCGCGGACGGTCTCCTCGGCGAGGGGGAGAATCTCGAGGTCGACCCGCCGCGCCGGCTGGTCCAGAGCATGACCGCGCTGTGGAGCGACGAGGTGAAGAGCGAGGGCGCCTCGAGGATCACGTGGGAGATCGAGCCCGTCGGCGACTCCTGCCGCCTGACCGTGACCCACGACGAGTTGCGCGAAGGCGCGAACGACCAGCTCTATGGCGGCTGGCCGATGATCCTCTCCGGCCTGAAGACCTGGCTCGAAACCGGCGAGTTGCTCACCACGCCGGGGTCGCTGATGTACGGCTGACCCCGATCCGATTTGACGCTGAGGTCTAAAGCGCCGCGAGCTCCACGGGGATGCCGCTGAACACGGCGTTGCCGGAGAGCGGATCGAAGAGGTCGGTACGCGCGAGCACGTTCGAGTTCGCGCCGGCGTGACGCGTCGCGGTGGTCATTCGGGTGCCGCCGGCGTCGTGACCCCATCCGTGCGGGATGCTCACGACGCCGGGCATCACCGCGTCGGTGACCTCCGCCGGCAGGACGATCTCGCCCGACGAGGAGCGCACCCGCGTGTCGGCACCGTCGCGGAGCCCGAGGCGGGCCGCGTCGTCGGGATGAACGTGAACGGTGCAACGTTCCTTGCCCTTCACCAACACCTGCAGGTTGTGCATCCAGGAGTTGTTGGAGCGCAGGTCGCGCCGGCCGACGAGGACGAGCGGGCCACCATCGCGCGCCAATGGCCGATCGAGCACCGACCGGAGGCGTTCGACATCCGCGACACATGCCTCGGGCGCGAGATCGATCATCCCCGTCGGGGTGCGCAACACCTCCGGGATCCGCGGTTGCAGCGGACCGAGGTCGATGCCGTGCGGACTGTCTTCGAGCACCGCGAGCGACAGGCCGTCGGGATCGGTGCCGAACCCGTCGCCGTATGGACCCGTGCGCAACATGAGATCGAGGATCCGCTCGGGACCTCGACGCGTCGCGAGCGCCTTCACCAGCTCGTCGGGATCGCGCCCTTCGACGTTCGAGCCCACGCGCGCGGCCGCCTTGGCGACGAGGCCCGAGACCACGAGATCGTCGAGCACGTCGACGTCGGCGTGCGGACCGTGCCCGCCGATCACGCCCGCGAGTCGCAACATCGAGCGCCACTCGGGAACCTCACCGGGCTCGAGCTCGACGAGCGGCGGCGAGTAGTTCGCGACATTGCGGATCGCAAGGTTGTAGAGCGCGAGGTCGTAGTGACCCCGCGCGAGCTCGGGCTCCGGCGGCAGGATCACGTTCGCGTGGCGCGTGGTCTCGTTGACGTAGATATCGAGGCTCACCATGAAGTCGAGCGACGCCAGTGCATGCCGCAGCCGATCCGAGTTCGGCGCCGAAACCGCGGGATTGCCCGCGATGGTCACGAGCGCGCGCACTTGCCCGTCTCCGGGCGTCTCGATCTCCTCGGCGAGACAGACGACGGGAAGCTCGCCGAAGAACTCGGGCAGCCCGCGCACGCGCGACGTGCGACGCCCGAACGTGACGCCTCTCCCCTTGCCCGCGGCGCTGCGTGAACCCGTCGATGTCGCGGCCCGCGTGAACATCGCACCGCCGGGCCGGTCGAGGTTGCCGGTGCACACGTTGACCACGTCGACGAGCCACGACGCGAGCGTGCCGTACTCCTGTGTGCACGTTCCGATGCGCCCATACACCGCGGCAGTCGGCGCGCCCGCGAGCTCGTGCGCGAGCCGTCGGATCGTCGGCGCGTCGATACCGCAGATCGGGGCGACGATCTCGGGCGTGAACGGCGCGACCGCGTCGCGTACGGCGTCGACACCCGTCACCCATTCGGCGACGGTTCCGAGATCGACGAGATCGTCGGCGAAGAGCACCTGCGCGAGCGCGGCGAGAAAGTGTGCGTCGGTAGCCGGGCGAATGAAGCAGTGCTCGTCGGCCTCCTCGGCCG
>JALYLU010000347.1 GCA_030774075.1 Actinomycetota bacterium
TTGTTGACCACGACGTCGCATCGGCCGAACGTCTCGATCATCGCTCGGACGGCCGCGTCCGCGACGAGGGGATCACCGACCGAACCCGCAACGGTCACGACCTGCGCGCCGAGCACCGAGAGCGCGGCCGACGCCTCCTCCAGCTCGGCGGGTTTCCGGGCGACGACGCACACGTTCGCGCCGGCCGCCGCGCTCGCTTCGGCGATCGCGCGCCCGATTCCGCGCGTGCCGCCGGTGACGAGAACCGCCTTGCCGTCGATCCGCAGCGCGGTTGTGGGATCGATCACAGGTACAGCCCCGTGCCGCCCTCGGTTCGGGGCGACGCGACCGCGTGGACGTCGCGTTCGCGCAGGATGAGATAGTCGTCGCCCTGGATCTCGACCTCGAAACCCGTATCGGGCGAGAACAGCACGGTGTCGCCGGCTTCAACAGTCCGCACCGTCGGTCCGACTGCGGCGACCTCGGCCCAGACCAGTCGGCGGGAGACGTCGGCGGTTGCCGGGATCAGGATGCCCGCGCGCGACTTGCGCTCGCCCGCTTCCTTCGATTCCACCACCAACAATCGGTCGGCGACCATGCGGATCGAGTGCTTGCTCTCGGTGCCGTCGGGCATCCGGCGCAGGCTAGCGGTGAGGGTTCGACAGCACCGCCCTCGATGCAAGCTCGTCGAGACCCCCGCAGCTATCTTCCTCTGGACGATCTTGCGAGGATCAGGCGTTCCGAGGAGGCCCGCAATGTCCCGCCGCTGCAACCGACGCGTGCCGCTCGCCGCCCTGTTCGCGTCTGCGCTCCTGTTGGCCGCCTGCGGTGGCGGCGGGGGTGGTGCCGGCGACACCAAGACGGCGACCGGCGGAAAGATCGACGTGAACGCGTACGATCCGTTCCGCTTCGACGTCAAGACGATCAACGCCTCGCCCGGCCCGCTCACCATCACCCTCCACGAAAAGGGCAGCACAGAGCACACATTCACGATCACGTCGCCGAAGTTCGAGATCAAGGTCACAGGCGCCATTGCGGAAGCGACGGGAACGGTCACGCTCGCGGCCGGTACCTATCCGTTCAAGTGCTCCTTCGATGGTCACGCAGCCGGGGGAATGGTCGGCAAGATCGTGGTCGGATGATCGCGGTCCGGGGCGGGTAGATTCGTCGCACCCGATGCTTCAACCCACGATCCCCCTCGACCTTCCGTCTCGGCCGCTCCTCGCGTCGATCGGCTCGTACGTTCGCCTCACCAAGCCTCGGGTCATCGAGTTGCTGCTCGTCACCGCGGTGCCACCGATGATTCTGGCGCAGCGTGGATTGCCGCCCCTCGGCTTGATCGCCGCGGTGGTGATCGGCGGCGCGCTCGCTGCCGGCGGCGCGAACACCATCAACTGCTGGATCGAGCGTGATCGCGATCAGCTGATGAAGCGCACGCACGGGCGCCCGCTGCCACAAGGCGAGATCGTGCCCGCCCGCGCGCTCGCGTTCGGCATCATCTTGAACGTCCTCGCGTTCCTCCTGCTCGCGAGCGCCGCGAATCTGCTTGCCGCCACACTCACTCTCTCGGCCACGTTGTTCTACGTCTTCGTGTACACCCTGTGGCTGAAGCCCCGTACGGTGCACAACATCGTGATCGGCGGCGCGGCCGGCGCGGTCCCGGCCCTCGTCGGATGGGCCGCCGTGCGCAACGGGCTGGGTACCCCGGCGTGGTTGCTCTTCGCGATTGTCTTCTTCTGGACTCCGGCGCATTTCTGGGCCCTCGCCATGAAGTACCGCGACGATTATGCGGCCGCGGGCGTGCCGATGTTGCCCGTCGTGCACGGCGTCGAGCTCACCACCCGTCGGATCGCGGCCTACGCGACGATCACAGTCTCGCTGACGTTCGCGATGACGCTCACGAACGACGTCGGTCGCGTGTACGCGGCCGCGGTCTTCGTGCTGGGCGCGTTGTTCGTGACGCGCGCATTCGCGTTGGTGCGCGCGCCTTCGCCGCAGCGGGCGATCCAGTTCTTCGCGTGGTCGAATGTCTACCTGATGCTGGTGTTCGTCGCCGTTGCCGTCGACACCCTCGTCCGCTGACGGCCCGAGCCCCCGCCGTCTCTCGCGGGGTGCGATCGTCGCGCTGGTCGTGGTCTCGCTCGCCATTCCCGCCGGCGGCCTCGCGCTGATCCTGCGCGCGTATCGAACGCCTGCCGCCGACACCACGACCAACGGCACGGCCGTCACCCCCGAGAAGGCGAAGATCGGCAGCCTCGCGCCCGACTTCACCCTTCCGGGCCTCGATGGCAAGCCGGTGACGTTGTCCGGGCTGCGCGGACGGGTCGTCGTCCTGACGTTCTTCGCCTCGTGGTGTCATCCCTGTGAGCAGGACATGCCGATCCTCGAGCGAGCGCTGCGCGACACCGGCGACCGCATCGCCATCGTCGGCGTCAACTACCGAGACTTTCCGAACGACTCCCGCGACTTCGTGCGTCGACTCGGCGTCACGTTCCCAGTACTCATCGAGGATTCGACCGACAATCCCGTCGCGGCCCGCTACGACGTTCACGCAATGCCCGACACGCTCTTCATCGACGCAAACGGCAGGGTGCGCGAGCGCCTGTTCGGTCAGACCAGCCGTCACGACCTCGAATCCGCACTGAACGCGCTCCTCCGCGACTGAGCCCGAATTCCGAACAACAGTTGTGACTTCCTTGGGGCTATTCCTCCCAGCGGAAGTACCGAGCGGCGAGGAGCGGTGCGCCGACGGCCCAGGCAACGAGAACCGCGAGTTCCCCCGACGGAAACGCTTGGGACGACAGCACGGAGCGGACCGTCTCCGAGAGCGCGGCGGCGGGCAGCGCCTTGGCGAGGGTCTGCATCGGCGTCGGGAGCTTCGCCAGCGGATACGCCATTCCGCCGAGGAAGAGGAGGACGAGGAACAGTCCGTTGGCGGCCGCAAGGTTCGCTTCCGCCCGCAACGTGCCCGCCATCAGCATGCCGATCCCCGCGAACGCGACCGTGCCCACGAGCAGCAAGCCGAACGCGGGGACGATCCCCGCCGGCACGTGCCAGCCGATCGCGACACCGACCACGACGACGAGCAGGATCTGCAGAATCTCGAGTACCAGCACGGTCGCGGTCTTGGCGACGAGCAGGCCGCCGCGCGACAGCGGTGTCGTGCCGAGGCGCTTCAGCACGCCGTAGCGCCGTTCGAAGCCGGTCGCGATCCCGAGCGACACCATCGCGGCCGCCATCACGGCGAGCGACAGTACGCCGGGCACGAGGAAGTCGACGGGGTGGTCGAAGTCGGTCGAGATCGCGTCGATCTTGGCGAAGAAGACGAGGATCCCGAGTGGGATTGCCAGGGTGACGATCAGGTTCTCGCCCCGTCGGAGTTGCAGCAGGGTTTCGGCGCGCGTCTGCGCGACGAGGGCGCGGCGCTTCACGCTACCGAGCCTGTTCCGCGGTGATCTGCAAGAAGACCTCCTCGAGCGATCGGCGTCCGGCTTGCAACGCGGCGAGCGTGACGCGCGCGTCGCGCAGGAAACACGCGAGCTCGGCGATGCGCTCCGGCGTACCTGCTGCGCGTATGACGTACTCGCCGGCGCGATCCTCGACGACCTCGCCGTCATCGAGGTGGAGGGCGCGTCCGATCGCGGTCGTGTCGAGTCCGGGCGCAGCCGCGAACCAGATCTCGTCCGAGACGGCGTGTTGTGTGAGCTCGGCTGGAGACCCGAGCGCCGCGAGCTTGCCGCCGGTAATGATCGCGACGCGGTCGCACAGCTGCTCGGCTTCGTCCATCGCATGCGTAGTGAGCAACACCGTGACGCCGCGGTCACGCAGATCGCGTACAAGCTGCCAGGTCGTGGCGCGCGCGTGGGGATCCATGCCTGCCGTCGGCTCGTCGAGGAAGACGACCTCGGGCCGGCCGATGAGCGCGCATGCGAGCGAAAGACGTTGTACCTGGCCGCCGGAAAGGCGCCGCACCGACGTTCCGGCCGCGTCGCGCAGCCCGACGGTGTCGAGCAAGTCCGCCGGCGACTCTGCGTGGTCGTAGTACGCGGCGAAGAGGTGCAGTAACTCCAGCGGCTTCAGCCCCGGATAGAGGCCGCCCTCTTGGAGCATCACACCGATGCGCGGACGCAGCTCGGAGGCATCGCGCACCGGATCGAGGCCGAGCACGCGCACCGTACCGAGATCGGGTGTGCGGTAGCCCTCGAGCGTCTCGACCGTAGTGGTCTTGCCCGCGCCGTTGGGCCCGAGCAGCCCGAACACCTCGCCGCGCGCCACGTCGAACGACAGCCCGTCGACCGCCCGGGTCGAGCCGTAGTGCTTGGCGAGCCCGACGACGGAGATGGCCGGATCGGGAGCAGCGGCGGGCATGGCGGTGCGAGTCTACGAGTGGCGGCAGTCGCGAAGGCTACCGGTCCCGCCAGGCGACGTAGGCGGCGAGCTCGTCCAGCCAGGCGCGCGCGGTGTCGTCGATCGGAGCGATCGCCAAGGCGTCGCGGGCCTCGGCGACGAGCCGCTCGATGTCCAGCTCGATCTGATCGAGCGCGCCAGTGCGCGCAAACACCGTACGGAGGTCGCGGATGTCGTCGGCGGACAGATCGGGATTGCCCAGGCGCGTCAGCACCTCGCGGTCGGCCGAGTCAGCCCGTGCGAACGCGAGCGCGACCAGCGGGGTGGGCTTGCCTTCGCGCAGGTCGTCACCGACCGGCTTGCCGGTGATCTCCGCGTCGCCGAACGCACCGAGCACATCGTCGCGGAGCTGGAAGGCGTGCCCCAGAGGCAGGCCGATCGCGGAGAGTGAAGGTCCGAGCGACGCGAGGGCCCCGGCCAAAGCCGCGCCGAGATGGAGCGGTCGCTCGACCGTGTACTTGCCCGACTTGTAGACCGCGATGCGGTTGGCGAGCTCGGCTTCGGTGCTCGCGGCCGCGGTGCCTGCCAGATCGAGCGACTGACCCACACAAAGCTCGACGCGCAACTCGTCGAACACGACCTGCGCGGCTTCCGGCATGCCGCGCATGAGCACGTCGGCGTAGGTGAACGCGAAGTCGCCGACGAGGATCGCCATTCCCTCGCCGAACCGTCGGGGCTCACCCCGCCAACCCGCTCGCATGTGCCGCTGGGCGAAGCGCGCGTGCACGGAGTCATTCCCGCGGCGCATCTCCGAGCCGTCCATGACGTCGTCGTGGGCGAGCGCGAAGGTGTGCACCAGCTCGAGCGCGGCCGCGGCGTCGACGACGCGCGGATCGTCGCCTTCTCCCCGTGCGCCGACGAACGCGCAGTAACAGAAGGCCGGACGGAGCCGCTTACCTCCCGTGGCGACGAAGCCGCGCAACGCCTCGATCGGCTCGGCGAGACCGGCGTCGACGGCGCGCCACCGGGCGAGCTCCGCGCCCAGCAGGTCGTCGATCCGACGCTCGACTCGCATCGCAAACGGGACCAGCGCCGTGGGAAACATCGCCTCCTTCGGCCCGGTCGAGGTCACGCTCGGACCGTAGTCGCACCCGGGCGCGAGGCCGGAAATGCGTCCCGCCTACGCTGCGATCGTGCCGGAGTTCCTGTCGGAGACATGGCTGGAGGAGCTCGATCGCGCCGTGCGCGACTCCGTGAGCGTGTCCGCGCTCGCGCCGATCGTGATCGAACAAGTCGTCGTCGACGTGCCCGGTCGTGGCGAGGTCCGTTACCGGCTCCGGGTGGACGGCGACGGGGCGCGCGTCACCGGAGGAGGCGCTGCGGAGCCCGCCGATTTACGCCTGACGACCGACTACGCCACCGCCGTGGCCATCGCCGTCGGCCGGGAGAATGCCCAGATCGCACTGGCGCACGGTCGGCTGCGGCTCGGCGGCGACGTCGACACCCTGATACG
>JALYLU010000348.1 GCA_030774075.1 Actinomycetota bacterium
AAGTTACGCTTGCGCGACAAGCCGCGGCGCCTCAAGCCGCCGCGGCGAGCTCCACGGGCAGAGCGCGATAGGCGAGCGCCTCAGCGATGTGGATGCGCGCGACCGTCTCCGCGTCGTCGAGCTCGGCGAGCGTGCGGAGCGCCTCGAGCAGGCCCGCGTAATCCTCGGCGTACGCGAGGTAGGGCGCGCGCCACGAGCGTAGGAACCGTCCGTCGTCGCCACGCAGTTCCGCGAGGAGGAACCGCGCGTTCGCTCGAGCCGCCTCCATCCAGTCGTCGCGGTCGAGCGCGGCAGCCGCGGCCGCGAGCGCGCCGAGCATCAGCGCGTTCCACCCGAGCAGCACCTTGTCGTCGAGACCCGGACGGACACGCATCTCACGGCGGGTGAGCAGTCGAGGCTTCGCACGCTCGACTTCGACGGGAGGTTCAGCGTTGCGCTCCCTCACGTGCAGGATGTTGCCCTGGAAGCCGGTATGTGGATCGGCGAAGTTCCCGTTCGCGGTGACGCCGTAATACTCGATCACGGCGTCGGCGTCGTCGCCGCAGACCTCGCGGATCTCGTCGATCGACCAGCAGTAGAACTTTCCTTCGACGCCTTCGGAGTCGGCGTCCTCCGCGGAGTACCAGCCGTGGAGGGGATCGCGCATGTCGCGAAGCACGTAGCCGACGATGTCTTCGACGACGTGCCGGTAGCGGGTCTCGCCCGTCACGAGGTATCCGTGCAGGTACGCGCGTGTGAGCAAGGCGTTGTCGTACAACATCTTCTCGAAGTGCGGCACGAGCCAGAAGTCGTCGGTCGAATAACGAGCGAACCCCCCACCGAGGTGATCGTGGATGCCGCCGGCGGCCATCGCGTCCAGTGTCGTCGTGATCATCGTTCGGGTCTCGTCGGAACCATTGCGCAGATACGCGCGACACAGGAAGTCGATCGTCATCGCGTGCGGGAATTTCGGCGCACGACCGAACCCGCCGTAGCGCGGCTCGAACTGCGAACGAATTCCGGCGTACGCGCGATCCAGGATGTCGGGTCCGAGTTCGTTGTCGCGGTCGGCGTCCGGCCGCAGCACCTCGTCCGCCAGTGCGGCCGTGAGCTGCTCGCTCTGCGCCACCACATCTGCTCTTCGGTCCCGCCATGCCTCCGAGACCGCCTCGCACACGCGCCGAAACGACGGCATGCCGTGGCGATCAGAGTCGGGGAAGTACGTGCCCGCATAGAACGGACGACCCTCCGGTGTGCACCAGACGCTCATGGGCCATCCGCCCCGCCCGGTGAGCGCTTGCACCGACTGCATGTAGATCGCGTCGACGTCGGGGCGCTCCTCGCGGTCGACCTTCACGTTCACGAAGCGCGTGTTCATCACGGCGGCGGTGGCGTCGTCCTCGAACGACTCGTGGGCCATCACGTGGCACCAATGACACGACGAGTAGCCGACCGACAAGAACACGGGAACGTCTCGCGAGCGGGCGAGCGCGAACGCCTCGTCGCCCCACGGCATCCACTCGACGGGATTCTCGGCGTGCTGGCGGAGGTACGGGCTCGTTTCTCCGGCCAGACGATTCTTCGTCATGCCTCGACCGTACCCGGCGTGAAGATCGCGGCGGTCCGTGCCCACGTGTAGTCCGGTTTGCCGGAAGGGGAACGTTCGATCGCGTCGACCAGCACCACTTCCCGCGGGATCTTGTAACCGGCGAGATGCACACGGCTGTGCTGCCGCAGCGCATCGAGCCGAGGTGCCGCGCCGGCGCGCGGCTGCACGATCGCCACGACCCGCTCGCCGAACCGTTCGTCGGGAACGCCGACCACCACTGCGTCGAACACGTCGGCGTGCTCCTTCAGCACGGATTCCACCTCTTCGGGGTACACCTTCTCGCCGCCGGTGTTGATCGATAGCGAACCTCGACCGAGCAATGTGATCGAACCGTCGGTCTCGACGACTGCATGATCGCCCGGCACCGCCCACCGCACACCGTCGACGACCGGAAAGGTCTCCGCGGTCTTGGTTTGGTCCTTGTAGTAGCCGAAGGGGATGTGGCCGCGCCGAGCGAGCCGCCCGACGACGCCGACGCCGACCGGTCGGAGATTGGGCCCGAGCACGTGCGTGTCGTCGCCGACCCGAAAGCGCAGCGCGCCGGGAACGTCGCCGCCGGCCACCACGACCGACTGCCCCTGTCCGCCGGTCTCCGAAGCGCCGTATCCGTCGACGACGAGCAGCGCCGGCAGACGTTCGACGAACGCGCGCTTGACGGACGGTGAGAGGATCGCGCCGCCCGACAACACCACGTGCAGGCACGAGACGTCGAGCGTGCGACCTTCGGGCGTGCTCAACGCGTCGAGCAACGGGCGCGCGAACGCGTCGCCGACGATGACGATGTAATTCGCTTGTTCCCGTGCGACGAGTCGCCAAACTGCGATGGGGTCGAGTTGGTGCTCCACGGGGATGATGACGGTCCCGCCCATGAACAGCGCGCTGAACGCCATCCAATGCGCCGTACCGTGCATGAAGGGGCAGATCGGGACGCAGCGCGTGCGTGCTTCGCGACACCGTTCCGCGATCTCCTCCGGGGTACGAATCGGAACGCCGCCGCCGCCGGCACCGGCCATCGCGCCGAAGAAGAGGTCGAGGTGCCGCCACATCACCCCCTTCGGCATGCCGGTGGTGCCGCCGGTGTAGAGCAGGTATAGGTCGTCGGGGGAGCGCGGCGCGAAGTCGCGCTCCGGCGAAGCCACCGCCAGGGCGCGCTCGTAGTCGTCCGACGGGATCGCGGCGTCGGGATGAGTGTTGCCGTCGTCCACGGCGATGAACGTGAGCAGCCGGGGCAGGCTGGGACGGATCGCCGCGAGCTTGCGTGCGAACTCACGGTGAAAGATGACCGCGACCGCGTCGGCATCGTCGAGGAGATAACGCAACTCGTCTTCGACGTAGCGGTAGTTCACATTGATCGGTACTGCTCGGAGCTTGAACGCGGCGAGCATTCCTTCGAGGTACTCGGTCCCGTTGTAGAGGTACAGCGCGACATGGTCGCCGGCCCCCACGCCGCGCGCCGCGAGGACGTGTGCGAGCCGGTTCGCGCGGGTGTCGAGCTCCGCGTAGGTCAGCCGGCGCTCTGCGCACACAAGAGCGAGATGATCCGGAACCGTGTCGGCAACCCGCTCGAGCAGATCCGCCAGGTTGAACTGCAGGTTCACACGGCTCCCTCGCTGCGTCCGCACGGTCACACGGCTCCCTCGCTCCGCCCTCCGTGGCTCCGCTGCGTCCGCACGGGTTGGCGACCGTAGTGGGTGGCTATACGCCGAGTCGATGCAGCGCCGCGTCGACCGGCGCAAAGGCCGTTCGGGCGAAGGCATCGAGTTGCGACCGTTCGCCGGAGGCGAAGGCCGCGTCGGCCTCGGCCCAGAGCTCGGCCTCGACGATCGCCAACCCGGCCCGCACTTCGGCCAGCTTCTCCGGTGCCGCCTCCACCCGATCGCGCAGCTGGCTGAAGCGTCGCCAATGCTTGCCCTCGGCGAGCTCGGGCGCGACCGCCGGCGGAAAGCACGGCACGAACACGCTCGAGCATGGATTGCCGAGGCTCACCCACGCGCGTGGCGGCGTCGCCGCGCGCAGCTCGGCGATCATCGACGCGGTCGTCTGAGAGAGTGACTCGCGCCGGTGCATGCACACGGTGAAGCCGTTCCCGTCGAGGTCGATCTCACCCGGCAGCTCATCCGCGCCCCGGCCGGCTCCGTGACTTCGCAGCGTACGGGCGACATCGACGACCGTCGTCGCGTTGCCGCGCGCGACGGTGGCGGACGTCAGCGCGAGGCGGAGATCGGCGATCGTCGTCGGCATGCGAGGCCGGCGATACGTGTCGAAGTCGGCATCCGTCGCGACATTCGACGACGCGCGTGTCCAATCGGTGGTGAGGCTGATCCGATTCGAGATCGCAGCGCCGTCGCCGATCGGGCGCGCAGCCCACGTGCGATTGCTTGTTTCGACGACGAAACCACCGTCGGGGTCCGCCAACAGGAAGGACGAGAAATACGGCTCGTCGCGATGGGGCTCGCCCGATCCGCCCTGTCCGTGGCGCTCCAGCAGCGTTGTGAGGATCGTCAGCGCTTCATCGGCCGAGCGGGCTCGCTCCAAGCCGAGCCGGACCAGATCCATCCCGAGCAGCGCGGGAGGTTGCTCACGCGGGCGGTCGACGGTCCAGATCTTTTCGTTCCCGATCGCGACGCCGTGCTCGTTGACCCCGTGCTCGACGCCCCACAACCACGTCGGTCGCGAACCGAGGAATGCGTGGGCGCCGGCGTCGGCGATCGTAAGGTATTGCGTACGCAGCGCGGTGCCGGCGGCGCGCCGAGCGTGCCACTCGACCACCTGCGCTTCGTCAGGATGTCGGTCGGAATTCTTCGCGAACAACATCGCGCCGTTCGTGCGAACGCACAGCGTGTCGCACATCGCGCGTGAGTCTCAGCTCGCAAGCTCGCGCGCGAGTACCGCGGGCGTGAGTTTCGAACCGGTCGCCTGCTCGATGAGGTGATCCCAACGCTGCGTCGCGCCGGGAGCGAAGACGCGTGTCCCGAGGGCGCGGCCGGCGCCGTCGTTCTCGACGAGCCCACCGAGCGACGCCGCGAGCTGCGATGCGATCATCTCGCCGAACAGGTAGTTGTGGTAGTAGACGGGCGCGGCGGCGATGTGGATCTTCGCGGCCCAATCGGGGGCATGCCGGCCGTCGGGCCGTTGCACGAGCTGGAAACGCTCGACGAGGTCCCACCAGCGGTCATCGTGGTCGCCGTCGGGTTGCGCGTACAGGCCGCGCTCGAAGTGCGTCATCACGAGGACCCAGCGAGCGAAGACGAGCAGTTGCGCTCGGCTTGCCGCGCAAAGTTGGGGCACGAGGTCGGCGACCGTGGTGGCCGGGACGTCGGCAATCCGCCGCAGCCACTCGGGGTCGTTTACGAGGCGGCCGCAGCGCATCGCGACGCCTTCAGTGAGGCAGAAATGCATCGTCCGCAAGAGCCACGGAAGGTCGCGCCCGACGCCGTCGAAGTACGCCGCATGTCCGAATTCGTGCAGCATCGTCTCGGCCCAGCGTGCGCTCGCGGTGTTGTTGCTGAGGACGCGTACGTCGCCGCCGCGGTCGACGTCGATGCAGAACGCGTGCTGTACCTTGCCTGCGCGCGGGACGAGGTCGCTGCGCGCGACGACGTTGCGAATGTCGAGACCCATCGCCTCGAACGTCCGAACGGTCAGCTCCTCGAGATCGGCGTCGCGCAGGTAGGGATCCAGATCGACGCCGATCGCGCTCGGAGCGTCCTGGAAGAATGGATCGTCGTAGTGCCAGGGGCGCAGGGCGTCGACCGAGACCCTGAAGCGATGCGCGAGCTGCTCATCGAGCTCCGCCTTCAGCGTTCGGAACGGCGAGGCCGTGATCTGGTCGACGTCGGCAAGCGTGGCGAACAGGAGACCTTCGTCGAAGTCGGTGGTTGCGAGCGTCAGCGCGAAGTGGTCGCGGTAGCCGAGCGTTCGGGCCGCCCGGTTGCGGAGCCGAACGAGCTTGCGTATGTCGGCGGCGATCTCTTGGCCCACGCTCTTGGACGCCACCCAAGCCGCTGTCCGTCGCGCGGTGTCGTCGCTCGTCCGCAGCACCTCGAGAAGCTCGTTGTCGTCGACCGACTCGCCGTCGATCGTGCCGCGGTGACGGGCGAAGCGCGACTCGATGTCACCTTGCAGCTCGACGATCTCGCGCCGCAGGTCGGCATCGACCTGGTTGGGTGCGAAGCGCTGTTCGAGCAGGTCGACCTCGCGCGCGACCAACGGATCGAACCCGTGCTC
>JALYLU010000349.1:0-3301 GCA_030774075.1 Actinomycetota bacterium
CTACGTCGAGTCGAAGATCCAGGCCGCGCGCCGCATCGAGCCCGACCGCACGGGTGACCTCCAGGCCTACTACGCGGACCCCGTGGAAGGGCCCGGGCGGTGGCTCGGCAGCGGCACCAGCGGACTAGGGCTCGCGGGTCAAGTCCAGACCGAACAACTCCGCGCGGTGTTGTTGGGCGAGCATCCCGGCACCGGCGACGCGCTCGCCCCGACGCGGACCCCAGGTGGGCGTTCCCGTGCGTATACGTCCGAGGATCCGAAGACTGCGAGCGGGGAACTCACACTCGCTGAAGCGGCGAGCGTCTCAGGGGTCAGCGACCGGTACTTGCGTCGGGTCGCGGCACGCACGGAGCGCGAGCTCGGCACGCGCGTCGGCGAACTCCTTGCAGGGCGTCCCCTTTCCGCCGTCTCGAAGACCTTTCTGTTGGCGCGCCGGGATCCTGAGCGGGGCTGGGTCGTCGAACGCGCCGAGCTCGATCGGTTCGTCGCCACCCGCAAGCCGGCGAGAACCTTGATCGGCTACGACGTGACCTTCAGTTGCCCAAAGTCGGTCTCGATCCTCTGGGCGACCGCCAGTCCTTACGAGCGCGTCGAAATCACCGCGGCAGTCGATGCCGCTGTCGACGCTGGACTCCACTACCTCGAAAGTGTCACCAGCACACGCAATCCCAACCGTCCCCACATCCAAGGCCTCGTCGCCGCCGCCTTCACCCATGGAACATCGCGGAACCTCGACCCACAACTACACGTGCACGCGGTCGTCGCCAAGCTCGTTCAAATCCTCGACGGTGAAGTGCGCCCACTCGACGGACGCGACCTATTCGCACACGCCAAGACGGCGGGCTACCTGGCAGCGGCCGAGCTGCGCCACCAAACCGCTCGACGGCTGGGCTGGAAATGGGGTCGGGTACTACACGGCCTCGCAGACGTAGACGGCGTACCCACCGCAGCGATCCGCGAGATGAGCAGTCGTCAGGCACAGATCGAATCGCTCGCCGCCGAGATGGGCGTGCACACCGCGGCGAGCCGCCAGGTCGCCGCCTACCGGACCCGGACCGCCAAAGCCGCGGTCGCACCATCGGAACTCCGCGCCGATTGGGATCGCCGACTCACTGAATCCGGATTCGACCCCGCCGCACGCGCCGCGTGCGTCGCCCAACAAATCGAGATCCCAATCCTCACCGATGCCGACCGTCACGCGCTCAAAGCCCACCTCGCATCGGCTACCGGGGTCACCGAACGAAGCGCAATGTTCGATCGGCGCGACGCCATCCAAGCCGTCGCCGCGTGGGCAAACGATCGGGTCCCTGCTGACGAAATCCTCGATCTGGCGGACGACTTCCTGGCGTCGCACCATGCGGTACCGCTCGCCGCATACGAGCACCGAGCCAAGACGGACGTCATTCGCATCAACGGTGCCCACACGGTTCCGGTCGCACGCGGCCTGACGCGCTACTCCACACCTGCGATGCTGCGCGCCGAACAACAAGTCTTGGAAACCTTCAGAACAGGGCTCGACCGCGGTGTCGGCGTCGTTTCCGACGGTCTCATCGAGGCAGCGATCGCGCGGCGACCGAGTCTCGGCGACGACCAAGCCGCAATGGTGCGCGCGATCTGCAGCTCGGGCGACCAGTTCCAATGCGTGCTCGGCCCGGCGGGTTCGGGCAAGACGTTCGCGCTCGATGCCGCGCGCGACGCATGGCAGGAAGCGGGTTACACGGTCATCGGCGCAGCCGACCAGGGCACCGCCGCCGAGGCACTCGGCCGCGGTGCCGGTATCCGCTCCGAGACACTTGAGTACTGGCTCACCGTGCTCGACACACACGCCGACCCTGCGTCGGTGCTGGGGCCGCGCACTGTGATGCTGGTCGACGAGGCCTCGGCCGCTGGGACGCGCAGCCTGGCGCGGCTCTTCATGCACGCTCGCAGAAACGGTGCGGTCGTGCGACTTGTCGGCGATCCTGCCCAACACTCAGCCGTCTCTGCAGGCGGTGCGTTCCGTGAGCTCACGCGGATGTACGCCGACCGCACGCCCGCGTTGTGTGAGCTGCGCCGTCAGAGCGGACCGCACCTCCACGAGCTACGTCTCGCGCTCGGCGCTTACCGCGAGGGTCTCATCACTGAAGCGATGGACCGCCTCGCGGGCGACGACCGAGTGGTGTTGGCCGACACGGCCGACGAGCTGCTCGACAAGCTCGCTACGGACTGGTGGCTTGACCGCCAAGCCCGTCGCTCGAGCCCCGAACAACTTCCGTCCAGCATGATCGCCGAGCATCATCGCGAGCGCCGCGCCCTCAACACTCGCGCGCGCATCATGCTCGCTGCCGCCGGTGACCTACGGGGACCGGCACTCGTGGCCGCCGGCTACGAGTTCCGAGTGGGCGACGAGGTCATCTGTAGAGCCGCCGCCAAGCATCTCCATCCGCCTGGCGCACCTCACCGCTACCTGCGCAACGGCACACGGGGCACAGTCGTCGGGATCCAACCGGCCGAGACGTCGACGCGCGCCGGCGTCGTCGTCGCCTTCGAGGATCGCGATCCGATTCATGTACCGCTTGAGTTCCTCACCAGAGAGCTACGTCCCGGGCTCGTCGGCGGCCTCACGTATTCCTATGCGCTCACTTCTCACGCCGCGCAAGGACAGACATACGAAGCGGCCCGCACCCTGGCTACCGACGGCTCGACACGCCCGGGCATCTACGTCGGACTCACGCGTGGCCGCGACGACGCTCGCGTCTACGCAGTGCGACGACGCGATCTGCTCACGGACCGAGAAGCCGAAGACCACATGCCTCGCCTCGAGGACCAGAAAACCACGCTCGAAGCCATCAACGATCGTCTTGCGAGCACAGGTGACGAATCGCTTGCCACAACTCTTGATCCCAGCGCTCTCGATGTCGCTGTCAGTTCGATGACCTACTCGTTGCCACAACTCGTGGACTTCCATCACGCGACTGAAGATCCGGCTCGGCGCAGGTTGTTGGGGCGAGCAGTACGCGGTCAGCACAACGCTATCGCCCTCCGGGCGCTGCTCCATCCAGACCCTGCTCTCGTCGCGCGCATCGGAGAGCGACCGCCGGCAGGACCCGACCGTCTTTGCTGGGATGCGGCGGTCGCAGCCCACACCACATTTCAGACGCTTGGCGAACTCGACGCTGAAGCGGCCCGCGATATCGGACTTCCCGACGCGGCGCGTGTCACTAGCCGCGTACGCGACGCCGAGATCTCGTTCCTCGCGCGCCAACCAACGGCGCAGCTCGCCGCCGAGGCCCGCGCCCTTCGGGACGAACTCGCCGGCTCC
>JALYLU010000349.1:3311-3678 GCA_030774075.1 Actinomycetota bacterium
TTGCGGAAACACGACGCGTCGAGGTCGCCGCTCAAGCTCGCGTCGCCAACGAGCGGCGCCGAGACAGCGCGATCATGCATGAGCGAGAGAACCTCGAGAGCGCACGACGTAGAACGGCGGCCGCCGAGCTCCACCGCGAGCGCCTCGGTCAGCGCGCGGCCAGGCTCCATCATGAAGAACCGACACACGAGGCAGCTCTTCAGCAACGAGTCGAGCGCCTCGATGCTGCCCTCGAACGCCAAGTCGACGCTGCGTTCGCAAGCGCCCAAACCGTCCCGCTCACGTATATCAGCGAGCTCCTCGGTCCTCGCCCGACGTACGAGCGCGGTGCGACCTGGGACGCTCGTGTGCATCAACTCGAGCGCTA
>JALYLU010000349.1:3688-5807 GCA_030774075.1 Actinomycetota bacterium
CCGCCACCGTCAGGGTCTCAGCCCTCATGACTCGACAGCGAGTATCGGGGCTACCCCCATCGAGCGGGCTCTGGGCCCCATGCCAGCCGATCCCGCAGGGTCTATCGCGTGGCGCGCAACCGCCGAAGCCCTAACGGTTTCGACCGCCCTCACCCCGGAGCCGTGAGACGCGCAACAGCAGATCGTGTCCACGCGTAGCGGGTCATCGGTTCGATGACCCGCTACGGCTCACGCGCCGCAGCGGCCTGTGAGCCATCGCCCCGGAGGCTGTCAGACCTGCCCAGTGCGGGCCTCCGGCCTTCAGAGCTGTTGGAGCGCTGCCTCGGGGAGCTCGCTGGTCACGTGAGGGAGGTCCCGGACGTCGCTACCTTCGGCTCGATATTCGACGAGTGCCTCATATAGCGGCCAGTTGCCGAGCACGGTGGCGCAGTGCTGGCAAGTGTTTGCGAGGTAGCCGTCGGGGCAGACCCTCGTAACGCGCCAACGCAACGGTCCGGCGCCGTGCGCGGCGAGCACCTCGTCTGGACAGGCTGTGGCAACGACGTCAGCGCTCATCTCGTCGTAAGGAAGGAACCATCCACCGGCTTCTTCGAGCATCCCGTAGTCGTAGCCGTCGAGAAGATCGTGATCGAACCAAATGCCGACGACGGGGGACGTACTTGTGCCGCATCGGTAGCAGTGATCCGGCAGGAGAATGACGTCGACCGGTATCCGCGGGGCGCTGTCGGGAACCTTAGGCGGGAGCCAGATCGCGAATGGCGTGGAGTCACGGCCAGGTGGCACGAACCAGTGGCGTTCAGTCGCGTCCCATCGGGCGCCGAGGTGCTTGACGGTCTCGATGTCGCTGCGGGGAACTCGAGGCGCGGCGTTGCTCATTGCGTTCCTTCCGTTCTGACGACGTGCACTGAAATCGCTCGGCACGTCATGTGGCGTCACGGGGAATGTCTTCACCTCGAAGGTGCTCGGCGCGCAGTCCGACGACCCAGTCCTCCATCGCTTCAGCGAACGCGGCCGCGATTGTCAGCTCTGGTCGGCCGTGCTTCTGCAGCCAGTGGACGCCTGCAGAGAACTCGTCGGCAAGCTCGCTTGTGATTGCATCGATTGGGATCACCGTCAGTCTCCTGTTCCGTGTCAGCGTTCGGGCGGTTCGCTCGTCTGGTAGCGCGTCATTCCGGAGTCGTGCTCGGAATGAGGTCGCGCGGTTCCGGCGCGGCGGGATGGTGGATGACCTCGGCGAGTCGTTCGCGCGCGGCTGCGACTCTGGGGGTGGCGCGCGCGGAGTCACGCGCTGCGAGACGCCGAATCGCGTCTCGGGTCTCGGGATCGGCAGCCCAAGCATCGGGGTTGGCTGCGAGCCGCGCGATCAGAACGGCGGCGTCCGCTTCGACGCGACGTCGAATGTCGGCGAGATCGCGATCGACGACTCGGCCGTTCGAGGACGGATGCTGCTCACGCGCTCTTGTTTCGGCATCGCTTCTCGTGTCGCGCTGTGCGGGCAGCGGTGTCGGCGCAGGCGCGGGCGCGGTGGCAGGGCTCAGCGCCTGATCGATCCCGTCGGTGATGTTTCGGGCCGCGTCGATCACACGCTCGGCCGTCTGTTGGACGAGCTCGACATTGCCGGCAGACCAGTGCGCGACGTACGGGACGGTGTAGGTCGCGGAATCGATCCCGGCGTGAGCGCACACGAGGTACGCAACACTTTCGGCTTCGACCTCCATGCGTTCGCGGGACATTCGCGTCTCGGGCGCGTGTTGCGGATCGTGGAGCCGAACGTGCGCGAGTTCGTGGGCAAGAGTCTTGGTGCGTTGCGACGGCTCGAGATCGGGTCGGATAGTGACTGTTCGGGTTGTCCAGTCAGTTCGTCCGTTGGCGGGCGCGCAGTCACCGTCCTCGAGTCCGAAGCCGGCCTTCTGCACCTGGGCGGCGAGGGTGTCATAGAGATGTTGCGCGGTGTTGCCGGTGAGCAGTTCGGGCAGGACTTCGGCAGGGGCCGGTGGAGAAACGAGCGCGGTCTCATCGAAAACGCGTACCGCCTTGAAGCCTACGAGCGCACGGCGCGAGGTTGTTTCGCTTGTGACCTCGTCCTTGTGCTCAATCGAGCGAGTGACCGGAGCCAGGA
>JALYLU010000350.1 GCA_030774075.1 Actinomycetota bacterium
ATCGAGCTGCTGGCAACGGCCGAGTATGGACGGCGGCGGACTCGCGAAGGAACCGGCGACGCGCGTCGGGGATTCTGCTGGCCGTCGCGGTAGCGACCGCGACTGTTGGCCTTGGGCTCGGGCTCTCTAGACAGGATCGACATTCGCCTGGGCGCGCGACAGTTCCCAAACGTTCAGGAGCGACGTGCACTCGCGCGGCAACGACCGCAACGGCTGCTCAGCCGACACCAATTCCGAAAACGATCTTCGCGACCAATGCCGTCGACGGCAAGCTGATTTCGATGAACAATGACGGCTCCGGCCAGCATGCGGTCGAAGATCAGACATCGCCAGCGTACGATGTGCAGATACTCTCGGACGGGCGGGTCGCGTACGCAACATCGAACCCGACCAACATCATCGGCAATGATGTAGGGGTTCTTCGCGTGACCTGCTCGTCGGTTGGCCGCGTACTCGGAGAAACATGGGCGCTGACGGCAGATGGCAACTCCATCGCCATGGACAGCGGCTTCGATCCCGCGACGAACGAGTCGCACATCGACGTCGGCACGACTGCGAACAATGACGTCCGTACGCTCTACACAACACACGGATCGATCGCGGCAGAGGCGTGGTCGCATGACGGTCGGACGCTTCACGTCTTAGTTGACAACGGAGTCGACACGATCGACGCGCAGACCGGTCGACGAATAAGAGCCTGCAAACTTGCGGGTCGTTTCAGGTCGGTCGCATACCCGAGCGCTCAACCCCCCGCGTTGGCCGACCGGCGAATCCTCCTGTTCCATGTTCCGGACAATCCAAACAGTGCTTCCACCTTCGGTGGGCTAGTCGCCGTAGATCCAATCACGTGCGCGGTGACAACACTCATCAAAAAGGTCGATGAAGGTGGCTTCCTCCACGTGAGCGAAGATCCCGCGGGACAGCACATCTTGCTCCTGGATAAGGGAGGCCTGCACTCAATCGAACCGGACGGAAGCAGCAGTCCGCTCATGACGGTATCCACGACGGGGTCGTTCCAGGTCCAGACAGCCGCCTGGTAGGCGCGACACGAGCTCTTCTGCCGCCGCGGTTTGGTCGAAAGCGCGCACAGCCACATATCTGCCGCTCTGTGCGCGCCGTTCGCCGACTGAAGCGGGAGCTCGGCGGGCTGTTACCGCCCGCGCGCCCCTTGCTTGCCTAGAGCTCCATACCGACGTCTTGCGCTCGTTCGGCCGACCGACCGCGCGGCAGCCACTCGCTGGCCAGGCTCTTGCGCTCGCGTTGTTCGAACGCGCGACGTATGGCATCACGGACGAGGTCAGAGTCCGTCGCTGTGTGGGTTTCGTGGTCGGGGTCGGGCTCGACCGCGTAGAGGCGGTTTTGGTGTCGGTCGCGGGAGAGGGCGGTGTAGGCGGCTTCGCGGTGGAGGTGTTCGTCGCCGAGGGTGTAGGCGCGGTCGCAGGTGAGTCCTTGGGCTTTGTGGATGGTCATGGCGTAGCCGTAGTCGAGTCCGCCGGCCTCGATGTAGGCCGCCGGGATGGTGGTGCGTTCTCGTCGTGCGTCGAACAGGACCTCGATATCGTGAGTGACGTGATCGACGCCGGTGACGAGGCCGCGTTCGCCGTTGATGAGTCCGAGTCGGTGGTCGTTGGTGAGGGTGAGGATCCGGTCGCCGATCGCGAGCCGGTCGCCGTACCTCAAGGGGTTCGACTTTTCCGTGCTCGATGAGGGCTTGCCGTGCGCGTTGGTTGAGTTCGGCGACGTCGACGCGTCGCGGGGCGAGCATGATCACGTCCTGGTGTTTGAGCGCGGCGGGGAGCCAGTCGCTGACCATCGCCGCGTATGCGCTCTCGCGTCCGCGATGACGGCTGATCCGCTGTTGGCTCTCGAGAAGGTCGATCGCTCGGGCCGGGTCGCCGGCGCGGAGTTCGGCAAACGCTTCTCGTTCGATCGGGTCTCGCTGTCGATGGTTGCGGGTGAGTCGGATCGCGTCGGGCCGTTGCGCGAGGGCGGCGAACGCGCCGCTGGCTTCGATGGCGGGGAGTTGGTGGTGGTCGCCGACGAGGACGACCTTCGCCTGAGTTCGGGCGGCATGGTCCAAGAGGCCGCCGAGTTTTCGGGTGCCGACCATCGCGGCTTCGTCGACAACGACGATCGTGTCCGGCTTCAGCCGCCGCGTGTTGGTCCGTTCGAGGGCGCCGAGGAGCGAGTCGAGCGTGTACGACTGGATCTCCGCCGAAGTTTGGAGCTCATTGGCGGCTCGGGCTGACAGCGCGCGCGTCTGGGTGCCTGCCGTCCGGCGCGCCAACCTCGAGGGGCTCACGTTCCATGGTCTGCGCCATGCCGCAGCAACGGCGTGGGTCGCCGCTGGAGTAGACCTGCGAACTGCCCAGCACCGGCTCGGGCACGCGACGCCGCGCCTGGTGCTCGAGCTGTACGCGCACGCGACGACCGAGGCTGACCGAGCGGCAGCCGACCTCATGGGCACGCGCTTGTTCGGCTCCTCGGAGACGCCCGCCGCGCGTCGCGTGCCATAGACGTGCCATGAGACCTCGTCGCGACGAGTGAGCATCGCCAATCGCACACCGCATGACCTGCGATTTCATAAGAGCCGGGTGTCGGATTCGAACCGACGACCTGCTGATTACAAATCAGCTGCTCTGCCAGCTGAGCTAACCCGGCGGGGGACGGAGCGAATTCTGGCGCGCAATTGCGTGCGCGTGTGTTCCTCCGGCGTCGATGGTAGGCCCTCGACGGCTCGGCGACGCGAAGCGCACGTCACCGCGCGGAAGGAGAGCGTCGAGACCGCCGCGCACCCCACCGGCCGGATCGAGACGGTTGAAGGGTCCTCAGGCCCCGGGTACGGCGCAGGGGTTGGAGATGCGGACGAAACCGTTCGCGATCGTTCCCTCGTTGCCGTTCCAGACGCCGTCGTGGTTGGTGTCCTCGAACATGTTGTAATCGACCGTGTACGGCTGCGTCGCGTTCGGGACGACGTCGGGGAAGGTCGCGGCGCCGGCGCTGTCGGGCGTGAACCACCAACCGTTGGTGAACGTGCTGTTGTCCGCGTACGTGATCGTGATGTTTGCTCGGATCTCCTCGCTCGGGAAGCCCTCGACGCGCAGGTCGATCGCGTACGGCTCGTCGCTCGTGCACGCCGAGACGAGGTGCACTCTCGTGACGACGGGCAGGGTCGTCGTGGTGCTCGGCGGTGGAGGCGGCGCCGCGCCCGGGAACGCGCGCACGAAGACGTCGATCATGCCGTTGGTGTCGTCCTTCACGAGGTTCGTCGCCTGTGAGGAGAACGCAACTCGGCTTCCGTCGCCCGAGATGTCGCTCCCGATGCCCGAGTAGTCGTTCGCGATCTCTTCGTCCTGGTTGCGGTCGATGAGATACGTCTGGTGCGCGACACGGTCGCGCACGTACTCGTCATCGCTGAAGTTCCAGTCATCGGGGACGAGGTCCTCGGCAGATTTGAACATCACGTCGCGGCCATCGTCGGAGATGGCGTGGGCTTGGACGTCGAAGTCCCGTCCGGGCGTTCCGTCGGAGCGCACGTCGGCACGCTCGAGTGTGCCGGTTTGCCGGTCGTACACGTAGATTCGGTTCCGGTAGACGAAGGGATCGGGCGGTTCCGCGCTGAACAGCTCCTGCTCGGTGTACGCGACGTAGCCGCCGTTGCCCGAGATCTGCGGGTCGGATCCCGAGATGTACGACGGGTAGCTGGTGGACGGCGCGGGAAACCGCACCTGTGTTGTCGTGCCCGCGACACGATCACGCACCAAGACGTCCCTCGCGCCGCCGCTTCCCGACGCGCGCGGCCGCGTGAACGCGACGTAGCGGCCATCGTCGGAGATCGTCGGGTGCGCCGCGGGACCGGCGATGGTGTCAACCGTGTGCGTGTTCCTGTCGTACACCGCTACGTTCCCCGAGAGGACGACGACGACGTAGCGGCCCGATCCCGAGAGGTCGAGATCGAAGTTGTCGGTCGCCGAGATGTGCTCGGTGACGCCCGTTTGCATGTCGTGCACGTAGGCATCGCGCGTCGCCGAGCCCGCGAGATTCGGTGCCTGCGAGAGGAAGGCGACGTAGCGGCCGCTGTCGTCGATCCGCGGCGTCCCCGAAAACCCATTCGCCTGCACGCCGCTCGACGTGACGCTCGCTCGCACGATGGTCTTCGCGACGTTGTCGCGGACGAAGATGTCGGACACGTTGTTCGTGTCGCCGCGGACGAGGTTTGATGCCTCTGACTCAAAGGCGACGTACCGCCCGTCGTGGCTCAAGGATGGGAGCAGGCTCACGCCGTTGCCCTGCGTCCCGTCGTTCGCAACGCTGGCGCGCACGATCGACGTGCACGCCGCCGCGATCAGCGCGAACGCGACGATGAATCCGATCGTCACACGGCGACGTCCGGCCAGTCGGCCACGCACGCGTGCGAATCTACAGCGTCGCGCCGCGCGCCTCCAGGGGCAGGGTTCTGTCGAGTGAGCGGGATTAGAGACCGGTCACGGCGACCGGCGTCGACGAGTTGGTGGTGGTGCCGTTGCCCAGCTCGCCGTAGAAGTTGTAGCCCCAGCATTTGGCGGTGCCGTCGGCCAACAGTGCGCACGCATGGAACTGGCCGGTGCTGATCGCGTTCGCGGTGCTCAGGCCCGTCACCACGACCGGCGTCGGCGAGTCGGTGGTGGTGCCGTTGCCCAACTGGCCCGCGCCGTTGTAGCCCCAGCATTTGGCGGTGCCGTTCGCCAGCAATGCACACGAATCGGCGCCGCCGGCGTCGATCGCGACCGCGGCCAGGCTGCTCACCACCACCGGCGTCGACGCGTTGGCGAAGGTGCCGTTCCCCAGCTGGCCCGAGCCGTTGAAGCCCCAGCACTTCGCGGTGCCGTTCGCCAACAACGCACACGAATGGAAATCGCCGGCAGTGATCGCGGCCGCGGTCGACACGCCGGTCACCACCACCGGTGTCGGCGAGTCGGTGGTGGTGCCGTTGCCCAACTGACCCGACGCGTTCAGGCCCCAGCACTTGGCGGTGCCGTTGGCCAGCACCGCACAGGAATGGGAGACGCCCGCCGCGATCGCGGTCGCGGTGAACAGGCCGGTCACCACCACCGGCGTCGACGCGTTGGTCGTGGTGCCGTTGCCCAACTGGCCCGACGCGTTGGACCCCCAGCACTTGGCGGTGCCGTTCGCCAGCAATGCACACGAATGGTCGGCGCCCGCGGCGATCGCGGTCGCGGTGGTCAGGCCGGTCACCACCACCGGCGTCGACGCGTGGATGGTCGTACCGTTGCCCAACTGGCCGTGGGCGTTGGCACCCCAGCACTTGGCGGTGCCATTCGCCAACAACGCACACGTGTGGTTCTCACCCGCGCTGATCAAGACGGCACTGGACAGGCCACTCACCACCACCGGCGTCGACACGTTGGTCGTGGTGCCATTGCCCAACTGACCAAACGCGTTGGCGCCCCAGCACTTGGCGGTACCGTCCCCCAACAACGCACACGAATGATTGCCGCCCGCGCTGACCGCGACCGCGTTGGTCCCGGCGCTCAGGCCACTCACCACCACCGGTGTCGACGCGTTCGTGGTGGTGTTGTTGCCCAACTGACCGGAGCCGTTGAGCCCCCAACACTTGGCGGTGCCGTTGGCCAACAACGCACACGAATGGTTGCCACCCGCGCTGATCGCGGTCACGGTCGACAGGCCGGACACCACCACCGGCGTCAATCCGTTGGTCGTGGTGCCATTCCCCAACTGACCCGACCCGTTCAAACCCCAGCACTTCACGGT
>JALYLU010000351.1 GCA_030774075.1 Actinomycetota bacterium
TCGAGATCGTCCTCGCGCGGTATTCGTACCTCACGGTGAGCTCGAACGTCCTGGCGTGGGTCGTGATCGGCCATCACGTGCCCGTCCTGTCCGACGGTCCCGCAATCGGAACTGGGACCACGAAGCCGTCAGGGCCGACCTGCGGAGAAGAGCTCGACGTATTCGATGCCACTACCGGAAAAGGGATCGCAATCATGTCATTCGGGTCGGGCTAACGCGTCGCCGCCAAGATCTCGAGGCGCGCGTCGGTCGCGCGCGCCGTGGGGCTCTGGGGTGCCACTGCAGGAAACCGGGGGCCCATCACTGTGGGTACGCCCTAACCCAAAATGACGGGCTTGTGCGGTCAACGCATTTCTCGCGCGTCCGGGTGTGACGTGACCGCGCGACCTGAATCGCGCGGCTTCGTAGCCCACCGTGACTCGCCTGCACGCTTCACGTCGACTGCGCCGCAGATGTAGGTTCCTCAGTCTTGACCGCGCCGTACAGATTGCCCGCTCTGGCGCAGATGTGCGAGCGCCCGATCGGCAGATATGTACCGACAACCGTCAGAGTGCTATGTGGCCGACGGTACCGAATTGTGCAAGGTTGGGCGATCGTGGCTCTACGCCGAAGTCGAGCACTTGAAGGCGTTGCGGATCGACCGTGAACACTTCGTCAGTCCCGACGCTCGTGCATGCAGAAGCTGACGCGCCAGCCAGGCACGAGTGGCGCCACGCGAAGCTGCCGTGCACGTCGAAGAGGTACACGGGAGTCTTGTCGCCGGGCCTGACACCGCTGGTGATCGTCGCTGCCTCGCCGTGGGTCGTGAGGACCCAATCCGCTGAGGTCGCGTGGCCGATCGGGGAGACCGCGTAGCGCTTGCCGAGCCAATCCGAGACTGGTTGCGGAAGCTGTGGTCCCGAATTTGCCCGAATCGTCGTCGGGGAGCCGGTCGACGAAGCAGCAGTGTGGGTGCCGCTGCTTCCGCATCCAGAGAGCACAAGAAAACTGAAGGTAACGCACGTCGCGATTGCGCGAGGCAGCACGCACGCATATTGCCCGCTCGGGGACGCTTAGACCAGCCCGGGGAGCTGGGAGGGGGGAGCGTCGGTCGACCCAACGACTTCTCATTCGCACCCTCATGACGACCGAGACGTCACCCTCCGGAGGCACCCAGATCAGGCAGTTCTCTGCGCCGCGGAGGGCACGCCTGTCTCGTTGGAGTTCTTACCCCGTCCGCTGATCGACTGCGGCGATCCAGCGAAGCACCCCCTGTGATGGTGCAAGCGGAACGAGTAACCGGCGTGATCCGTCCGCGGGTGACACCCGATAGACGCCGCGCGGAACGGTCGTCGACCGGCCGCAACCGCTTTCGCCACCGAACAAGGCGACCGTGAAGCCATCGTCTGTCCAGCCCAGTCCGCCGGATTCGGGTGCCGTGCGCCATGCCGTGCCCGTCTCGCCGGTCACGGCACGCACGGAACCGTCGGCGACGGAGACGAGCAGGGCGGTCTGCACCTCACATTCCGCGGACCACCCTGCGAGCACCCAGCGGCCGTCGGGCGACGGCGCGGCCCATTCCCAATGACCAACAGGTTGGTCTCCGGCTCGCACGGGTGGTTTCGAGATGAACGTCGACCAACCCGAACCGTGGCGGACGACGACGCGATCGCCTAGAACCTGGTCGCCGCTGCGCCGGGCACCGCACAGCGCAACCCGCAGTCCCGCGTTCGACGCGGTCGTGGTGCAGCCCGGCGGGTCGTCGCTGCGATGGCCCAGCGGACGGTGCTCGATGCGGACGCCCGCGCGGGTCGCGACCAGTTCAGTCAGCGGCGAGTTCAACGCCTCGTTGCTTATCGTTGCCCGGGGAAGCTTCCCGAGCGGTGTTCCTGCGTCGTCGACCAGCGAGATCGACCACGATGACGGCCGCGTCGACGTGCCGTCCTTCGGGTCGTCGAGGACGATGAACCCCGTCGGCGGAAGCGCACGACCGGCGAACGGATCGTGGAGTTGTCCCGTCGTAGGAACACTGGTCGTCGAGCCTGCCCTGACCGCGCTCGTGCTGCTCGGATGAGACGTGCTGCACGCGGTGGCTCCGACAGCAACCAGTAGCACTGCCGCGAGGCGCCTCATACATCGCAAGACGTTACGCCCCGTCGTGACGTTCCCAATATCTGAATCAGATCCGCCATCTGGGGTTCACCGCTCCCGACGAACTGCGAGAACGCTTTCGGGACGTGCCGGCCGAGCATCTGGCGAGCGCTGCGGCCGCGCTGCGACCCGGACCGGCAGCGGGATCGGTCATGCACGCGACGAAACTCGCGATCCGCACCCTTGGTCGACGAGTCCTCGATCTCGAAGCCGACGCGCAACACCTCGACCGGCTGATCGACGAGCTCGTCCGGCGAACCGCGCCGAGCCTCCTCGACGTCTACGGCGTCGGGACGCACACCGCCGCGACCTTGCTTGTCGCGGCGGGCGACAACCCACAACGGCTGAAAAGCGAAGCCGCGTTCGCGCACCTCTGCGGCGTGGCACCATTGCCGGCATCATCAGGCAAAGTCATCCGACACCGCCTCAACCCCGGCGGAAACCGCCACGCGAACCGTGCGCTGTGGCGCATCGTGTTCACCCGCATGAGCAGCGACGAACGCACCCGCAAATACGTCGCGCGCCGCGTCTCTGAAGGTCTCACCACCCGTGAGGTCATGCGCGTCTTGAAGCGTTACGTCGCCCGCGAGCTCTACCCGCACCTCGTGCGCGCCGAGAAGATCGGGAGTGACGGGCCTGGCCCACGAACTGCCTGACACCAACCGGTTGTCCTTCGAACGAACCGCCGGCCCGTCGCTCCAACCACGTTCGGCACGCATGGCTTCATAAGAGCTTGCCCTCACCCGAGTGGCCGATCACTGGTCTGCCAGCAACCGCCGAGACACCCCTTGACAGACATAGGAGCTTCGCTCTGGGACGCTTATGACCAGCCCCCTGGGAGGCGGGGAGGGGAGCATCGATCGATCCAACGACTTTCCATTCGCACCCTCATGACGACAGAGGCGTCACCCGCCGGAGGCACCCAGATCGGCAGATTATGGCGCTCGGGGTTCGCGTACTGGACGACGCCGGGCCGGGCGTATCAGAAGCTGGCCTCGACCGCGGTGGCCGGTTCGCCCGAGCCGACCGCGCCGAGTTGCCAGCCGAGCTTGCCCGACCGCGCCGTGGTCGGAAGTTGGAGCCGCATCCCATACCGGACCGAGGATTGCGGGCGGATCTGGTGGATCGTGTCGCAGTTCAGTTCGTAGGTGCGGCTGAAGTATGCGTGTGACGGCGTGTCCTCTGCCAAGTACTCGGTGTAGACGGGACACGCGTCGAGTTGGACCGGGACGCCGGTCGGGTTGTGCAGGTCAACGACGAAGTTCAGGATGCCATTGGTGAGGTGATAGTCGGGTTCGATCGTCGCGGTGAGCGCCTCGATCGTTCCCGGTGCCGGTGCCGGTGCGGGCGGCATGTAGGCGATGAGGTATGTCTCGAATCCGTTGCCGCACGCCGCGAGTTGTAGTTCGGGAACATCGAGCGAGACCCCGTGGAGGGACAAGACGATCGCGTCGTAGCGGTCGGTTGGTAGTTGGTCTCGGTTCGGACCGCACGCGTCGGGCGTCTCGAACATGACTCGGACGAACCCAAGAGGCGCGACCTGAAGTACCGTTGGCTCGCTCACCGTGAGGTTCAGGGCCACGCGTCGCCCGCTGTGACGGCCGGTTGCTGAGGTCACCGAACGCAGAACGCACGATGATGAGTCCTGGCTTTTGATCGTGACATAGAAGCGGTTCGTTCCACCCGCGCCGCCACCGCCCGCATCGACAATCGTGAGCGCATCCTGCGTGCAGTCAGGCGCGAAAGCGACGGTCGTGGTTGTTGTCTCGGCTGGCCTGTCGGCGGGTCGATCAACCCACGACACAACGTCGGCATTCGTGTCGCCTCCGGTGCTGGCCGGTGAGGTCATGACCCGCAGCGGGTGCGGCGATCGTCTTGTGAGCACGACGACCGACCCGGCGAACGCTGCCGCGGCCAGCACTACGGCCGCGACAGCCGCCGCGCGCATCCGATGCCGTGCACGCATTGGCAGAACCGGAATGGGCACCTGCTCGAAGCGCGCTCGATGCCTTTGAGCCCAACGGCGGAGTTCGTCATCGATACTCATTGCGTGTCCTCCGAACCTTCATGCTGGATCGCACGCGCGAGTGCAGCTCTCCCTCGTTGGAGATGCGTCTTGGCGGTCTCGACCGCGATGCCGAGTACGGCCGCAATATCGGCGAGCGACCGATCCTCCAGATAGGTCAACGCGATGACCTGCGCCTGACGCGCTGGCAGTTGGCTGACCAGCCGCCAGATGTCGATCTCGCCGCCACTGGCATCCGCGTCGAACTCTGACCGCCGAAGTTCTGCGAGCTTGCGGACTCGGCGTTCGTCGCTCAACAGCCGTCGCCATCTCGAAACCGACCGGTTCGCAACCACCCGCCGCACCCACAGATCTGGCCGATCGAAGTTCCGCAGTTCCCCCCATCGCTGTTGGGCGGCAATAAACGCGTCCTGCGTCAGATCTTCCGCGGCATCGAGATCTCGGCAAAACGACGCCGCAAACGCCAGAACCGGCCGGTATTCCGCCGCGTAAAACACGGCGAACGACTGAACAACATGACTGGTCTCGTCATCCGCCACTGCGGCTCCCTGCCGGCCGCTCGCCACGCGAATCAAGAGTCCCACAGGGTTCTACTCGCACGACCACCGCCCTCCGGGGGACAACCACCAGCGAATTCCTTGCGGATCACGGCACGTGGCACCACTCGCGCGTGTCCGGTACGCATCCCACAATGCCCCTACCTGACAGCCTCGGCCGGGTACCGATCGGAGTTATGGCGTTCTGGCTAATCGCCGAACACGGCGGACCACTGCTGCGCGGCCTGCGCGGTCCACACCTGCGTAAACCCGCATCCCCAAGCGACCGGCTCATCGAGCGGCTTGCCTCCCCAGCGAGGCTCGCCAGTCACGAGTAGGCGTGTACCAATACCGCCGTGGATGGTCTGATCCTCGCTTCGATCGAATGAGAACTCGACCGTTCCGGCCGCCGCCGATCCACCCTTATACCAATGGTTCACGCGGAAGGTCGTGGTCGCGACGGCCCCGAGGTGACTGTCGAGCCCGGTCGACTCACGAGTAGCCGTGCCATCGAACGCCCACGCCCGCTCCGCCAACGTTCGGTCCGTGAACGCAAACGCACAGGAACCCGAACTCTGCTGCGCGGCGACCTGCGACGATGGCCCAACCGACGATGCCGTCGAAACGCTCGCTGGCGCGGGTCCAGTTGCTCTTGCGGTACTGCCACAACCTGCGCCGAGCAGAGCAAAGGCGAGGCCGAGCACGGTTCTGGTCCGATGCCTGTTACCCACAACCCATCCGACGTATCGAACGCTCTTGAGGTTCCTCAGAACGCTTTGGACTTCCGCTCGGCTGAGCACGCGCACCAGATTGCCCGCTCGGGGACCCTTATGCCCAGCCCCGCGGAGGCGGGGAGGGGAGCATCGGTCGATCCAACGACTTTCCATTCGCACCCTCATGACGACAGAGGCGTCACCCGCCGGAGGGACCCAGATCGGGCTGCGGGTTCAGGGGTTCATCGCAACGCTTCGTCGAGTGCTTGTGATGGTGATCTCCATCCGAGGGTTTGTCGAGGGCGTCCGTTGAGTTCTGCTGCGACGTCGTCGAGATCCGCTTGGCTGTAGT
>JALYLU010000352.1 GCA_030774075.1 Actinomycetota bacterium
AACCTCCCACGCGGTCGCCTTACGGCCGAGCGGCACCGGCGTGCGCCCACGACTCGGCCGCCCCTCGGTCGCTCTCCGGCCGAGCGGCGTATCGATGAGCCCCGGCGCGACCACATTGGCCCGGATGCCTCGCCGGGCACCCTCGAACGCGACGTGCCGACTCAGTCCCGCGAGCGCAGCCTTCGTGGTGTCGTACGCGGGGATTCGCGTCCCGGGCTTCAGGCTCGCGACCGACGAGATGAACACGATTGCCCCACCGTCGTTCATCAGGGGGAGCGCGGCGCGGCACAGGAGGAAATGACCTCGCACGTTCACCGCATGAACCGTGTCCCACTCCTCGACCGTCGTTCCCTCGAGGCCCCGGCCGAGACCGATGCCGACGTTGCACACGAGACCGTCGAGACCATCGAGCGCCCGCACGGCTTCGTCGACGATGCGCGCGCACGCCTGCTCGTCGGTGACGTCACCCACAATTACGGCGGCCCGCCCGCCGTCGGCACCGATCAAGCGAGCGGTCTCGGTGGCTGCGTCGAGATCGACGTCCGCGCACGCGACCATCGCACCCTCGCGCGCCGCGAGCACCGAGATCGCGCGCCCGTTGCCGATCGGTGCGTCGGGATCGTCGGACGGGCGCGTCCCCGCGCCGGCGACGAGGATCCGTCGACCTTCGAGTCGATCCGTCACCTCGTGCACGTCCGCGGCGTCCGCACGGCCCGGAGTGTACGTTTCGCGCCATGTCCCCTCTCAAGGAAGTCGCTCCCGCCTTCGTCGACATGGCCCATCGGATCGTGTGGTGCTCCGTCGCCACGGTCGACCACCAGGGCCGGCCGCGGTCACGGATCCTGCACCCGTTGTGGGAGTGGGACGGCGCCGATCTTGTCGGCTGGATCGCAACCGGACCGACGCCGACCAAGCGGGCGCACCTGCAGCACAGCCCCTACGTCTCGTGCAGCTACTGGACCGACAGCCACGACACGTGCATCGCGGAGTGCCGCGCCGTCTGGCACTTCGACGACGACACCCGTACCGCCGTTTGGAACAAGTTCGCGCACGCACCGGCGCCTGTCGGCTACGACCCCGCGATCATTCCCGCGTGGGACAAGCCCACATCCGAGAGCTTCGCCGCGCTGCGCCTCGAGCCGTGGCGACTGCGCGTCTTCCCGGGCACCGCGTTGTTGAGCGGCGGCACCGCCGGCGACATCCTCGTCTGGCAGGATTGAAAAGTCTCACAACAGTTGTGCGCGAAATGCGTTAGGCCCGCTTGCGCTTCTCTTCGAGGCGCTTGCGCACGACCTCCCGGCGTTCTTGAACGTCGCGGTATGTGAGCGTTTCTACGCCGGGCACCCCCATCGCGGCCTTGATCGCCTCCATGTCGAACTGGTTCGCGACGGACGGATCGAGTCCGAGCTCGGCCGCCAGCCGCGCGCCGTGACGGAGCGCGATCTCGGCGTGCACCTGTTGGATCTCGCGGAGGATGTCGAGGTCCGGAGCGAGCCGTCCGATCGCCCCGTCGAGGAACATCATGTTCTTGACGAACAACATCAGCTCCTTCGGCGCGCGGGCACCGTAGGCGAGCAGCTTCTTCGTGAGGTCTTGCAGCTCGTGCAGGAGCTCGTCGGCCGAGAGCGCCGTCGGGTCGATGGTTCGATCCAGTCCGAGATCGCGGAACACCGCGTGCAAATCGGTGTCGGGCGGGAACGCACCAAGGTCGCGCAGCGCGCCCAGCTGCGACATCGTGTCGCCGTTCGTCGCCCCGAGGAGCAACATCAAGAACGCCATCCGCTTGGTCTCGTCGAGGCGGCCCGTGATGCCGAAGTCCATCAGCACCGTACGACCATCGGGACGAACCATCAGGTTGCCCCCATGGAGATCGCCGTGGAAGACGCCGTACAGCATCGCGCCTTCCATGAACGACACGAGGCCCGCATGCAGGACGGCCTCGGTATCGACGCCGGCTGCGTGCATCGCCTGCACGTCGTCCCATGGGATGCCGTCGAGCCGCTCCATCACGAGCACGCGACGCGTCACCAATGTTGGATGAGGACGGGGCACGATCGTCGCGCGCTGCTCGGTCTCGGCGAGAACACGGGCGATATCGAGCATGTTCTGCCCTTCCAGGCGGAAGTCGAGCTCTTCGACGATGGTCTCCGCGAACAGCTCGATGAGCGCGGGCGGGTTCGCGAGCGCGGCCACCGGGATGCGCCCGACCAGGTGGGGCGCGAGCCACGACAACGCCTCGATGTCCTCGCGCACGAGCTGCGCGATCTGTGGGCGCTGGACCTTGACCACGACGTCTTCGCCGGTGCGCAGGCGCGCCGCGTGCACCTGGGCGATCGACGCCGCCGCCAGCGGCGTGCGCTCGAACCACGAGAACACGTCGTCGAGTGAACGGCCCAGATCGCGCTCGACGACACGGCGCACGTCGGCGAAGGACTCGGGCGGAACTCGGTCGCGTAGCATTTTGAACTCGGCGACCAGCTCCTGGGGGAACAGGCCCTCGCCCCCCGAGATGATCTGTCCGAGCTTGATGTAGGTCGGGCCGAGGTGCCCGAAGGCGATGCGCAACCGTCGCGACAGATCGCGACGCGAGTGCGGTGGTCCCTTGCGGCGCGCGCCCACGGCCCACACGCCGAGCGCGGTGCCTACCCGTCCGACCACACGGGCCAGCCGTCCGAAGGGTGGCAGTCGACCGGTCACCATCCACTGCGGGTACTCGGCGCGGGCTTGCTCTCGCCGTCGTTCGACGTCACGGCGCCACGTCATCGATTCGGGCTCGACCACCCATGGCCCGTGATCGGTGAACGATCCGATCGCGAGATCGGCGGACGGGGGGCCATCGACCATCCGGAAACGATAGGGGCGCCGGAAGGTTCGACCTTCCCGGCGCCCCTTATATCCGCGCGCGGCTCCCGCGCTACTGCAAACCTCGGCAGCGACCGCCCCACGGCCCGGGGCCGACGTGTTGGAAGAGGAAGAGCGCGAGCTGATCCTGGTCGGCGGGCGACGCCGCGGCCGGGTCGACATCGACGAGATCCGAACGGCCGGCGGCGCGAGCGACGTTGTTCCACGTCGAGCGCAGGAATTGGTACGCCCCGCGGTAGACACCGTCCGGGCTGACCGCGCGGTAGCCGCCGGCACTGTCGGACTCGTGCGCGCGCGTGCATCTCAGGAACGGATCCTGCGACGGCGACTCGGCGGCGACGGGTAGGGGCGGAACGAAACCCGTCGCGAGCCACGCGCCACCGCCGGCCCGGGTCGCGAGCGCGACCACAGGATGCTGACCCGAAAGGAGGTCGGACGGAGCCGGAACCGAGGGCGCGCCGGCGAGTCCGACGACACTTCCGTCGGTGCGCGCCACCTCATAGCCCTTGCCGTCGCTCGGGATCGCGATCGCCGCGGCCAGGTGGCGCCCGTCGACGACGGAGCCGTCGAAATGAGCGTCGCCGAACGCGAACACCCCGCCGTCGGCGCCGAGCAGGTAGTAGCCGTAGCCGGAAGGGGTCGGCGCGATCGCGACGATGGGCGCGCCGTGCGCGAACGAGGTCGCGGCGCCTTCGAAGGCCGCGTCACCGAACGAGAACACGCCGCCGTCGGCGCCGACCAGCCAGTAACCCTGGCCCGAGGGCGTCGGAGCGATGGCGACGATCGGAGCGATCAACCCGGCGGGGTTGCCGATGGCTCCGTGGAACGCGGCATCACCGAAGGCGAAGACCCCGCCGTCGGAGCCCACGAGCCAGTAGCCGTTTCCCTTCGGCGCGGCCGCGATGCCGACGATCGGCGCGGCGAGCGACCGGTTTGCGGCCGAACCCGCGAAGCGGGCGTCGCCGAACGCGAACACACCACCGTCCTCGGCGGCGACCCAATAGCCGCGACCGCTGGGCGTGGCCGCGATGTCGACGAGGTCGGCGTTCAGGCGCATTGCAGTCGATGGTCCCAGCACCGGAGCGCCACCAACGGCGCGCACCGTGTTCGCGAGCGGGTCGTCGACGCTGCTCGGCGAACCGCCGGCGCTCGACAAGATCGCGCCGCCGGCCAAGAGGACTGCCAGGGCCGCGCCGACGAGGCCGACCGACGAAAGCGCGGAGCGACGCGACTCACGCGCACGCGTCGGGCTCGGCGAGTGATCACGACGCCGCGACGCGGCGGTGAGGGATTGGGTGTGCATCTGGTCGAGCTCGCGAGGTGCTTCCTCGCGCGCATGTGGCCTTCCGGCCATTGGATCCTCCTCAGGACGCGCACTCCGCTGCGGGTCGGATGGGGTCTTGCCGGGCGGGACGCCCTGGGCAGACAGGGGCCGACGGTATGAGGGCGTCGGAGCGGAACCCATACCGGAAGCAGCCGAGGACTGCCTCGCGTAGTCCATTTGGACCATGGGGAAAACAGGCGACTTCGTGACCCTGACCGGCCCGTCGGCGGACTTTCCGTCCACTGCTAGTGCGGGCGCGTCATTTTCCGCCGGACCACGCGTCGGTTCGGACAATTGCGTAACTAAGGGTCGGTACCCCGAACGAGCAGGCCGCCCGATCAGACACTCGGTCAGACGCCGGGTCGGGTCCGGCCGCGGACGCCGACGGCGGTCGACGACAATGCGGTCGATGCGTTCGATGGCGGTGCTGCACCGGGGCGAGACGACGATCGGTCCGGTAGCGTCCGACGGCCGCACGATCACGCTCGTCGCACGGACGACCGCCGTACACATCGGAGGCGACGCGCGCGGCGCGCGGCGCGTCCGCTCCCGGCCGTTTCTCGTCGAGGTTCTCGACGAGAACGGGCAGCGTCACGTCGTTCACATCCGAGACGTCGAGCACGCGCTCATCGCCGCGATCGCGATCGGCGGGCTCGCGAGCACGTGCGCGCTACGGGCTCTCCGCGAAAGCCGTACGCGCACAAGGAGATCATCCCGATGAACGACAACCTTTCTGTCGATCCGATAACCCCGGACGAAGAGCGCATCCGAGCCACGCTCACCAGCGGCCTCGATCGGCTGATGAGCGTCTCGGCCGATCGCGTGTTCGCCGAGCCGGTCCGCGTCGGTGACCGGGTCGTCATCCCGGCCGCGAGCATCGAATGCTCGGGCGGCTTCGGCTTCGGCGGCGACGAGCGCTCGAACGGCGGCGGCGGAGGCGGCGGCCACCAAGCCGGCCGGCCCGTCGCCATCATCGAGGCCGGACCAACCGGTGTGCGGGTGAAACCGGTCATCGACTTCACCCGCGTGGGCCTCACCCTCGCGGCCGCGGCGCTCACCGTCTGGCGCGCGTCCCGAAAGTAAGCCTGTAGCTCACGTCGAGGCCCCCGTACGGCGGCCGAACCGTGCCCTACAGCGGGCTCGGGGAGCTGTCGATCTTGCTGAGGTGAACCAGGGTACGGTCGGGCTCGCGGCCGAGAGGCCCCGGGCGGGTGGTGGCGGCGCCCGCGGCATTGCCTCGGCCCCCGCGATCGCGCCAGGTGGCGTGTCGCCCGCGTTCTTGGCGTATGTCGTCGGCCCGATCGCACTCGTGCTGTTGTTGATGTTTCGTCACTTCGGGCTTGTCGCCGGGGTTTCGGTTTGGGCGTACGCCGGAGTGATCGTGGCCGCGCAGCTGTCGGGCCGGCTGGTCGAACGGTGGCCGGACGCCCCGCCCGGGTCGCTTCGGCTCCACGTTCGAGTCGTCGTCCACGTGGCTGCGGTGACGTCGGTCATATATATGAGCGGTTGGGGCCCGGCGTTGGGAATGGCATTCGCGTTCGCGGCGCTGGCCGATCTCCAACAG
>JALYLU010000353.1 GCA_030774075.1 Actinomycetota bacterium
CCGCGCAGCGGCACATGCACGAGTACGGCACGAAACCGGAACAGCTCGCGTCGATCGCAGTACAGACGCGGGAACACGCCGGGCGCAACCCGCGCGCCATGTATCGCGATCCGATCACGGTCGACGACGTGATGTCGTCGAGGCTCGTGGCGGATCCGTTGCACAAGCTCGACTGTTGCGTGATCTCCGATGGTGGCTGTTGCGTGATCATGACCACCGAAGAACGCGCCCGCGACCTGCCCCGTCGCCCGGTGTATGTGCGCGGCGCGGCCGGCGGTACCACGCACCACTCGATCGCGGCAATGACCGACATGACGCGTACCGCGGCGGCCGTGAGCGGCCCTCGGGCGTTCGCCGAGGCCGGAATCACGCCCGCCGACGTAGACATGTTCGCGATGTACGACTCCTTCACCTACACCGTGCTCGTGGTGCTCGAGGACCTCGGGTTCGCGCCCAAGGGCGAAGGCGGCGCGTTCGTGACCGACAACGGCGGCAACCTCCGGCTGGGTGGTGCGCTCCCGACGAACACCGACGGCGGGGGACTCTCTGGCACGCATCCCGGCATGCGCGGCCTCTTCCTGTTGTGCGAGGCGACGCGACAACTCCGCGATGAGGCCGGCGACAGCCAGGTGGCCGGGGCCGAGATCGCGGTCGCGCACGGCAGTGGCGGCTGGCTCTCGACGCAGGGGACCGTCGTTCTGGGCACGGAGGGAGCCTGATGTCGGACTGGGCGATGCCGGACTGGAGCGATGTTCCGAAGTGGCTGATGCCGCGGCCCACCCACGAGGACCGGGAATTCTGGGAGGGCGCGGGTCGCGGCGAGCTCCGAATCCAACACTGCTCGAGCTGCGGGCGGCACCAGCACTACGCACGGATGCTGTGCAGCCATTGTGGGAAGCAGACGCTCGCGTGGGTGACCGCGAGCGGCCAAGGCACCGTCTACTCGTTCACGGTGATCCGCCAGAACGGTGTGCCGCCGTTCAACGAACGCATTCCGTTCGTCGTGGCGACCGTCGACCTCGACGAAGACGGCGCCCGGCTGATCGCGGCGATGCCGGCGCTCGATCCAGCCGAGGCGCGTATCGGCATGCGGGTACGCGCCGCGTTTCGTCGCGCCGGCGACGAGCTCGGCTTCGTCGATTTTGTCGCCGTCGAGTAACGGGCTCGACCGAGAGATGCGCGCGGATCAGGCGTGGCCGCTCGGGGAGCCGTTCGGGCTCCGGCTCACTATCGACACGACCAGTTTGGCGAGCACGCCTTCGACCTGTTCGGGCGTGCGCGGCGCGCGTCGGAGCCGCTCGTAGGTGGCGTACGAAGTGAGCGCGCCGAGCGCGTCGGTGGCTTCGTCGATCGTCCAATGGGCGCGCATCTGGCCGGAGGCGGCGAGCGCCTCCATGAGCCGGCGCAGTTGCTTGTCGTCGATCCCTTCGCCGGCCTGATCGCCGCCCGTCAGTGCTGTGAGCGTCCGCAGGCCGCTCATCCGCTCCTCGTGCTCCGCCCAGTGACGGCAAACCGCGCCGAGGATGTCGCGCAACGCGACCAGCGGATCGCTGGTCGCGTTACGTTCCTCGTCCATCGTGACCGTCCGTGCGATCGACGATGCGAGCTCGTCGAGCACGGAGCGCTTGGAGCGGAAATGCTCGTACACGGTCGCACGGGCGACGCCGGCCTCCTTGGCCAGCACGTCCATGCTGAATCCGGACGCACCGCGATCGCGGGTGAGCCGGCCGGCGGCATCGACGATGCGCGTGCGGGTGGCGCGAACCAGCTCGCGCCGGGTGGGGCTCATCGAACGTTTCCCAGGTTCATCTTCCTCTGCCTGCTCGCCGGACCACCCGGGTCATTTGCGCCCGGGTCATTTGAATGGCCGGGCTGCGGATGTGACGAATCCTCCCGGCCCGGTTCCCGCCCATCCCGGGCGTTCGGGCTGGTCAGGCGTCTGTCGACGCCCGAGATCCGCCCACGACGAGCTCGAGCTCCCGCTCAAAGACCTTTTCGAACAGTTCGCGGCGTCTGCGGGCACCCCAGAGCTCCAACTCGGCGTCGTCTTGGGTCGAGAGTCGAACGACAACGAGGTCTCTACCCACAAACGCCTCCAGATCCTCAACCCCGCCCCGGCGGCCCCGGTCCAGGCCGTCTGCGACCCGGAGCAGGGCGGCGAGCTTTCGGAGCCTGGGCCGGTCCTCGGCCGAGAGCGCGCCGAAGCGGGCCTCGGAGGATTTTGGGTCGCCGCGCCGGTGATGACGCACGAGCGCGGCGAGGAACGCGATCTCGAACGGCTCGAATCCGCGCAGCTCCCCGTTCTCGACCAGGTAGGCCGCGTGCCGGTGGTGTCCCCGCCGCGACACGTGCTGGCCGACGTCGTGCAGCAGTGCGGCGAACTCGAGCATCTCGCGGTCGGGCGCGCCGAGCTCGTGGAGGTCGGCAGTTTGGTCGAACAGTCGCAGGGCAAGGTCTGCGACGTGCGTCGTGTGCGCGACGTCGGAGTTGCAACGCCGGGCGAGGCTCGCGACCGACGCGCGCCGTAGTGCCCGCGGATCGTCCGACCAGTCGCTCGGATCGTGGCTGCGCACCGCGTCGAGCACGATGCCCTCGCGCAGCGCCCAGTCGCTCGCGGTCAAGCCTTCGAGCTCGAACAGCTCGAGTGCCGTCACCAACAGGGTCGAACCGGCCGGCAGCAGCTCGGCGCGCCGCTGTTCCTCGAGTCCGGGCATCCGCCGCCGTTCGGATGTCTTCGCCGCCATGATGCGTTCGTGGAGCGCTTCGATGTCGGCGCGCGTCGCTCGCAACGCGTTCGTGCTCGCGGGCATGGTGCTCTCGCCGGAATGCAACGCGACCGCCATCCGCACGAGGTCGTTGAGCGTTCCGCTCGTGCCTACGGCGAGGCGCGGCCGGCGACCGCGCACCTCGTCGACCAGCGGTTCCAGGCCGACCCGTATGCGCTCGTCGAGTCGCTTGCAGTCGGCCCTCGAGGGAGGGTCGTCGTGCACGCACTCCGCGGTGAGCCGGCCGACCCCGAGCGGCAGGCTCGTCGCCCACCGCAGCCCCGAGGCGTCGCCGATCATGATCTCGACGCTGCCGCCGCCGACGTCGATGCACAGCGCGGGCGCAGGCTCGAGCACGACACTCGCCCGCACCGCTGCGAACACGAGCCGGGCCTCCTCGATCCCGTTGATCACCTCGACTTCGACGCCGGTCTCGGCCTCGATGCGGTCGACGAACTCGCTGCCGTTGGCGGCGGTGCGGATCGCACTGGTCGCCCGCGCGATCACCTCGCGGGCGCCGAGCGCGTCGGCGAGTTGGCGGAGGCGGCGGACCGCCGCGACGGCGCGATCGGCTGTTGGAGGCGGGATGCGGCCGTGCCGGGCGACGTCGTCGCCGAGACGGAGCATCTCCTTCTCCCGGGCGACGGCGGTGAACGTGCCATCGAGGTGCACGTCGGCGACGAGCAGATGGAAGGAGTTCGATCCGAGGTCGAGCGCGGCGATGCGCATCGGACATGACGCTACCCACGCGCGTACCCTGGGCCGACCATCGCGTGGAGGGAAAACCATGGAACTTGCGTTCGAGCCTCGGATGTTGATCGACGGTGCGCTGGTCGAGGCGCAAGGCGGCCGGACGTACGACAACGTCAACCCCGCCACCGAATCGGTCATCGGCCCGGTCGCCGACGCGTCGACGGCCGACATGGAGCGGGCCGTCGCCGCCGCCCGGCGTTCGTTCGACGAGACCACATGGTCGACGGATCGCGCGTTTCGCAAGACCTGCCTCCAGCAATTGAAGGACGCCCTCGACAAGCGCCGCGAAGAGCTCCGGCCGCAGATCGTCGCGGAGGTCGGGACGCCGATCGGGCTGACGTTTGCGATCCAGCAGGACAGCTGCATCGACGACATGCAGTGGGACATCGATCTGATCGATCGCTACGAGTGGGAGTACGAGCTCGGCAACCACGAGTTCTTCGGCCTGAACTCGAACCGGCTCGTGGTCCGCGAGCCCATCGGCGCGATCGGCGCGATCACACCGTGGAATTTCCCCTTCATGCTCAACCTCTCGAAGATCACTCCCGCCCTCGCCGCAGGCTGCACGGTCGTGCTGAAGCCGGCCCCGGACACGCCCTACGCCGCCACGTGGATCGGTCGGCTCGCGGCCGAGGAGACGGATATCCCGGCCGGCGTGTTCAACGTCGTCACCGCGTCCGATCCCGCCGCCGTCGGCGACGTTCTGAGCGGCTCAGAGCTCGTCGACATGATCTCGTTCACCGGTTCGACCGCGGTCGGCAAGCACATCTCCGCACGCGCCGCCGACACCTTGAAGCGCGTGTTCCTCGAGCTGGGTGGCAAGTCCGCGAACATCGTGCTCGACGACGCCGATTTCGCCGCGGTGTTGCCGGGCTCGGGCATGGTTTGCATGCACTCCGGTCAGGGTTGCGCGATCACCACGCGGCTGCTCCTCCCGCGTTCGCGGTACGACGAAGGCGTCGAGATGGTGAAGGCCGCGTTCGAGAGCTTTCCCTACGGCGACCCGACCGACTTCAACAACATGGCCGGACCCCTGATCAACGCCCGCCAGCGCGATCGGGTGCTGGGTCTGATCGAGAAGGGCAAGCAGGAAGGCGCGAAGTGTGTGGTCGGCGGTGGTGCCGCGACGCAGTTCGACAAGGGCTACTACGTGCAGCCGACGCTCTTCGTCGACGTCGACCCCGACTCGACGATCGCCCAGCAGGAGATCTTCGGTCCGGTGCTGGCGGTGATCCCGTACGACGACGACGACGACGCGGTGCGCATCGCGAACAACTCACGCTACGGGTTGTCGGGCGCGGTGAACGGTGGATCGCTCGAGCGGGCCGTCTCGGTCGCGCGGCGCATCCGCAGCGGAACGGTCGCCGTCAACGGCGGTCAGTGGTTCGGACCCGACTCGCCGTTCGGCGGCTACAAGGAGAGCGGTCAGGGCCGCGAGCACGGCGTCGCGGGATTCGAGGAGTACCTCGAGACGAAGACCGTCGGCCTCCCCGCGACCTGATCGCTCACGCCGCCCGCGCCGGCGGCGGGCGAAGCTTGCGTTTGCGCGTGGCGGGATCGGGCGGGCCGAGTTGCCAGCCGCCCGATTTGAGCCGGTGGTGCGCGTAACAGAGCCAGCACAAGTTCGCGAACGACGTCGGGCCGCCCCGGGAGTGCTCGTGCACATGGTCGCGTTCGAGGTATCCGCGCTCATGGCACCCGTCGACATCGCATTCGCGGCCGCTCACGACGAGCGCGGTCATGACCTCGGCGGGGACGTGCCGGCCGAGGTGCGCGACGGTGAGGATGTCCTTGCCCTTCTTCACGACCGCCGTCACGAACGCAGAACCGAGTAACTCCTTGACCCAGGCGACGTCGACGGGACCGACGCCTGGAATTTCACACACCTCACCGTCGGCGGTTCCGCCGCGCACGAGGGCACCGTGATCGACGACCACGTGAACGACGGCGTCAACGCCCTTGGTGGCAACGACCGGAACGTCGAACGTATTGCCGAGAATGAAACTCTCGACCGCATCGGCCGCGTACGCGGCGAGGGACTCATGCGTCCCGGACTTGTGGGCGCGGAAGATGCGTTGCTTCTGCGCTTCTATCGCGGCCTTTATCCGAGCACCGACTTCCGGTGTGAACCGGTACCGTCCGGCGATCATCCCGTCGGTATCCGTCCAGGAGTGCCATTCCCGAAGCGTTCGCTGCCGCTTCGCCCGCGTCGCGTGATCTTCCACC
>JALYLU010000354.1 GCA_030774075.1 Actinomycetota bacterium
GATCATGCCTGTGGGATCGCTCGCGCTCCCCGCTGTCGCCGACGGGCCGGAGGTGGCGCGGACGGCCGAGGCGGTCAGTCTCTTCGTCTCCCGAGCGCGCGATGTTCGACCCCTCGCGGCCGATGACGGCGACACCATCGCCGCCATCGCGCAGGTGTGCCGTCGCCTTGATGGGATTCCACTCGCGATCGAACTGGCCGCGGCGCGCACCCAGTCGCTGACGCCTGGGGAGATCGCCCGCCACCTCGACGATCGTTTCAAGCTTCTCACTCGCGGGGCGCGCACGGCCCTGGGTCGACACCAGACGCTGCGCGCTGCCATCGACTGGAGCTTCGATCTCCTCAACGATGCCGAGCAGCAGGTGCTCACACGCGCGTCGGTATTCGCGGGCGGTTTCACGCTCGACGCCGCGGCCGCGGTGTGCGATCCGGAGACGACGAGCGCGATCGACACGCTCGATCATGTGGACGGTTTGGTGCGCCGCTCAATGCTCATCGCCGAGGCAGATGCCGCGACGACCCGATACCGGATGCTCGAGACGATCCGCCAGTACGGCGCGGAGCGTCTCGAGACCAGCGGCGACGCGGCCGAGACGAGCCGTGCGCACCTCGACTGGTGCACCGCGTTCGTGCACGAGGCCGGGGAGCAGCTGAGAAGCCGGGACGACGCCGCTTGGGTCGAACGGATGCAGCGCGAGCTCGACAACATCCGCACCGCGCTGCACTTCGCAATCTCAACTGGCGACCTCAACGCCGCGAAGACGCTCTTGGCGTCGGCGCCCGCGGGTGCCCTTTGGGCGAATCGGCTGGGCGCGTCGATGGCAGCACTCGCGAGTGGCGTCGCTCCCATCCTGGGCGAACCGGACCATCCCGTGAGCGCGGCACTGCTGTCGTTGCTCGCGCTCGACGCGGCCCTGCGGTTCGCGGGGAACGAAGCAGTCGAGTTGGCCGAACGAGCGTGCGCCGTGGCTCGTCGACACGACGACTGGCTCCGGACCGGACCGTGGCTGGCCTGGCTCCTGTCGAGCTTGATCGCCGACCGCAACGACATCGTCATGATCGCGGCGCGCGAGGCGCTCGCGCGGGCTCTCGCAGACAACGACGCCTTCGCGGTCGCAGAGTGGCATGGCGAGCTCAGTGTCGCGCACTGGATGGCGGGCGATCTCGAGGAGGCGCAGCGCCTGGCGGAGGCCGGCTTGGCGCTCGCGGAGAAGATCGGGGCCGACAACCTCGTCATGCGCAATTCATTCTTGCGCGGCATGTCGCTTCTTGTTCCCGGGCCGGATCTTGCACTCGCGTTCCCGCACCTCGAGCGCGCCGCGCAACTCGGAGCGCGCGTCGGGGGCAACGTGCTCTTCGGCGGCGCGGCCTGGGCGATGCTTCTCTCGATGCGCGGCTCCGATGACCTGCCTGCGGCCGCCGCCGAGCTCCGGGATCAGTGCGCGATGCTCGCGACCTTCAAGCAGAGCGGTGGTATCCGGTTCTGGTCGACGATGGCCGGGTCGCTCCTCATCATGGCCGGAGAGCTGAAGGTCGGCTCGACGCTGATGGGCGCGGGCGCTCCGCTCAAAGTCGCAGCCGGGCCCCTCGTCAACCTGCTGTGGGACGAGACGGCCGAGCGTGCACGCGTCGGGCTCGGAGGAGACCGCTTCGAGGAGCTCCTCGCCGAGGGTCGCGGGATGCCCGACGACGAAGTCACGACGCTTGTCTTGCGCAGTCTCGACGACCTCGCGCAACGCAGAGGCTGAGGTCGTGGGGCGCGCCGCGCGCGCGAGGCAGACGGGTCATGAGCGCCGCGCGACCGACACTGAATACGCGCCGCGGCGCGCGTGCAGGATCGCGTCGTCAGGGAGAACGATCCCGTCGGGAACCCGCGTCGGATCGAACACCAAGACATCTCCACCGATTTCTCGGTCGTAGGCGAGCGCAGTGATCTCGAGGCGACCGAGCGCGATGAACTCGCGGTCGTCGGGCCATGGTGCCGTAGGGTCGTCGATCGGGTCGTCGGCACCGGCCATTTGCACATCGAGGTCGAAGACCACGGACCCGCGTGCGAATCGATCTGCGAGCTCGGCCGCGAGGTAGTCGTGCGCACACGATCCGGCCTCGTCGTCGGTCAACGCGACCTCTCCCGCGGCGGGAACGAGGTGGTAGCGGCCGTATCGCACCGTGTCATCGGCTGCGACGAACCCGAACGCATGCAGTGCGTGGTAGCCGAGCGTTGCGTAACTCGCCGGAATCGGATGCGTTATTGCCGCGGTCACCGCCGGAATCGCTTCCGGGTGCTCGGCGAGGTATGCGCCGACCTTTCCCACGTCGGGCTGACCGGTGCTCGGATCCGGACGGCGGGCTTCGTTGAAAGCGAGAAGATCCGCGGGAGTGCGCGCGAAGAAGGCCGGCAGCGACAAGGCCACGATGTCGGTGGTTCCGCCACCCGGCAGATACATCTTGATCGCCATTCCGCGCCCGTCGCGTGTCGCGTCGGCCGCTCCGGGGTCGCCACTGCCGTTGGAGAAACGCACGTGCGCTCGCACCGGGGGACCGAGGAGATGAGGTGCGCGGCTCAACGACGCGGCGGCGGTGGTCGGGTGGAAGGTCGCCCCGCACACCACACCCTTGGCATGCGCCGCCCGATGGCCGGAATGGACACCGTAGGACACACCGAGCGCGTCCACGAGCCGCTCCGAGAGGTCGTCCGGCATCGTGAGAGCCTATTCCCGGCCTCTTGAGGTGACGCTTGTTCGGAGATGTGTCGCCCGTGAGTTCAGGCTCATCCGTTGGTCGTGAGGTTCGCCCGGGCTTCGCCGGCGGCGGCGCGCAAGGCTCGAACCATCCGCTCGTGATTCTCGACGCCGAACGTCGTTGTGTCACGACGGGCGTGGCGTGTCGGCACATGCCACCCACGGAGTCGGGCACGGAGCGTTCGACCGCGCGACGGATCGTGGAAGATCACGCGCTGACCTTATCCGGCTATCCGTGAACTGTCACTCGGAACCTGGTCGGAGCGGGGAAGTCTTTCACCAACTCGTGGGGGCGCGAGCGGGGGGAAAAGAAGCGGAGCATGACGTCGGCTGGACGACGTCGCCGGTCGGGGCGCAGACTGGGTGCATGCGTCGTTTGGTGCTCGGGGTCGGCCTCGCGTTGTTGGTGGCGGGAGGCACGGCGCCCGTTGGAGCGTCGGCGCCGATCCGTCCGCCTCACTTCGCGCCATCGGGACTGGTCGCCAGTTCCCGCCGATTCGCCGGTGAGTCTCCCGGCGCGTCGACGAGTATGACATCGGCACCCGACGCGCGGGGTTTCGCGACCGCGGCGACGATCGCGACATCGACGCTGTCGGGCGGCTCGAATGTCAACGTTGTCGCCGGCGCGGACGTGAAGCAGCTCCGGACGATCAACGGGGTCAATGTCCAGACCTGTAACGCGAACAAGCAGACTGCGCAGAACGAGACGACGATCGCGGTGAACCCGGCGAACGGGTCGTACCTCGTTGCGGGCGTCAACGATTATCGGCTCTACGAGCCGACCGAGAACCGCTATGACGGATCGGGCGGCGTGTTCCGCTCGACCAGCGGTGGCACGAGTTGGACGGCGGGGTTCCTCCCCGGTCTGGTGCGCGCGAACAGCGCCGCGCCTGGTCCGTATCAGTCGGCGGGCGACCCTTCGGTGGCGGCAGGTCCTTCAGGTGTGTTCTGGTATGCGAATCTCGCGTTCAACCGCGGCAACGACGCCAACGCGGTCGCAGTGAGTCGTAGCACCAACAATGGCGGAACGTGGGCCACCCATTTCGTGCTGCAGACCTCCGCGACCGCGGGTGCGACGCTGTTCAACGACAAGGAATGGATCGCGGCCGACAATCACTTCGCGTCGACGAGCATCTATTACGGCAAGGTCGCCTACGTCACGTGGACGCAGTTCCATACGACGACGAGCGGTTCGTATTTGTCGTCTCCGATCGTGTTCTCCAAGACCGTTGACGGCGGCGCACACTGGACCGCACCAAAGGCGATCGATGCGAACTTCCCGTACAGCCAGGGCTCAGTCGTGCAGGTCGACGCGAGCGGCCGCGTCCACGTCGCGTTCGAGACCGCGGTGAGCCCCACGCGCCAGGGCATCGTCGAGTACACGTCGAGCAACGGGGGATCGACGTGGACACGTAAGGTCGGCGCCTATGTGACCGACATCCCGAACCCGCTCGCCGGCGCCAAGTTCCGTACCGACAGCTTTCCGAGTCTGGCCGTCGACGGCTCGACCGTGCATCTCGTATGGGCAAACGCCGTCAAGATCGGTGGCAGCGTCTACGCCCGGCTCCTCTACATGCGGTCGACCAACAGCGGGGCGAGCTGGTCGTCGCCTGCGCTGCTCGCATCCGCGTCCGGTGACGATTGGTTCCCTGCGGTCGCGGCGCGCGGTGGCAAGGTCTACGTGAGCTGGCTGCATCGCGGTTCCGCCAACGGCACCTACACGGCTCGCGCGGTCGCGTCGAGCGATGGCGGCGCGACGTGGTCCGCGCCGATCACCATTTCGAGCGCCTCGTCCACCGTGAGCAACGGCAACTTGTTCGACTATCCGAACTGCTCGCCCAACTTCATCGGCGACTACACCGGGATCGCGGTCGGGCCCGACGGTGGCGCGCATCCGTTATGGACCGACATCCGCATCGGCAACGACGTCTCGACGAGCCCCTCGCCCCACGCAGACCAGGACCCGTATACGACTCGACTGTCCGTCTCATAGCAATCGTTCCTTCTGGGACTGTCTGCGCAAGGGAGTTCCATCGTGCGTGAGCCGCATGTTGTTCCGTTGGACGAGTCGCCTTTCGCGTTCGACGTTCCTGCGGCTGAACGTCGCGAGCGCATGCTTGCCCAGTCCGCCGATGTTCTGACCGACGAGTTGGGAATTATCGTGGGCTTCAGCGGGGAGGAAGACGTCGAGGCCCTGCTGAACGACCCGCGGTTCGGAGCGGTCGCGATGGCAACCCTTCAAATGTCGGGTGTGGCGGACGGGCCGCTCCACGACCTGTGGTCTTTGCTGATGTTCGGCAAGGACGGTGGCGACCACAAGCGGCTGAGGAGCGTCGTGGCACGCGAGTTCACGCCGCGCGCGGTCGAGCATTACCGCGGTGAGATCGAGCAGTTCGCGTCGACTCTTGCTGATCAGATTGCTACTGATCGAGTTGCCGATCTCTGGTCAGCGTTCGCGCTTCCGCTTGCGGCCCGATCCGCGTGCCGGGTCGTGGGTATTCCTCTCGACGACAGCGATCGAGTCGCAGTCTGGGCACTCGATCTCGTCAACGCGTTCTTCTTCATGAGTACGGAGCGCCGAGCACGCGCGGAGCTCGCGGCCGTCGAGTTCGCTACACACCTCGATGGGCTCCTGAGCGCAAAGCGCGTCGCGCCCGACGATGACGTCACCTCGAAACTCGTCGCAGACGACGCGCACCACGACCTGACATATGAAGAGATACGCGCGCTCGTCGCGAACCTCGTGTTCGGTGGCCTCGAAGCGACAGCGAAGGCGATCACGACCGGGGTGTTCCATCTCCTCAACGAGAAGCAATGGAGCGAGCTCGCGGGCGGGCCGGAACTCGCGGGGCACGCCGTCGCGGAACTTCTCCGATTCGCTCCACCGACCGGCGTCGCTCGCTTCGCTCGAGAAGACCTCGTGTGTCGCGACGTCCAGCTCCGCAGCGGACAGATGGCAATCCTCGACCTCGAAGGCGCCTGTCGCGACGCGCGCCGCTATAC
>JALYLU010000355.1 GCA_030774075.1 Actinomycetota bacterium
TGACGCGTCTGCGCATGCAGGAACGCCAGACCCTCGACACGCTGGTGGGCGCCGGCGTCGCCCGTTCGCGTTCGGATGCGCTCGCGTGGTGCGTACGCCTCGTGCGCGAGCACGAAGGCGAATGGATCGAGCAGCTCCGTCACGCGCTCGTGGCCGTCGAGGAAGCCCGCTCGTCAGGCCCGAACCCCGCCTAGCGGGCCGGGCAACCCGAAGATCTCACCCCGGCGGACACGCAGGCCGAGGATTCGACGGCCCGGAGCGGTCCGGCGATCGTAGGGGCTGTCCAACCTCGACGCCGCGTGGCTATTCTCCGGAATCATGTCCGGTGGGATGCGCGTCGTGTTCAACGGCGTACGAGGTTCGACGCCGTGTGCGGGACCGGAGTACGCGCACTTCGGTGGCAATTCGTCATGCGTCGCGCTCGAGACCGACAACGCGCCGCCGGTCATCTTCGACCTCGGCACCGGCCTGCGCCAGTACGCCCGCCGTTGCGATGGCGACTTCCACGGCACCGTGCTGCTCTCGCATCTCCACTGGGACCACGTGCAGGGGCTGCCGTTCTTCACCCCGTTGCATTGCGAACGCTCCACCCTCGACGTGTTCGGACCACGCCAAGACGCCGGGCTGGGTCCTGTTTTCGGGGACCTGATGCGGCCCCCCTACTTCCCGATCACACCCGACCAGTTGATCGGTGAGGTGCGCTTCCACGACACCGGCGAAGACGACTTTCCTGTCGGCGGGGCGAAGGTGCGCTCGCGTTGGGTCCGTCACGTCGGCCCGACGCTCGGATTTCGCGTCGACCTCAATGGGCTTTCCGTCGCGTACATTCCCGATCACGGCCCGGGCTGCCACCCCGACCATCCTGATGACTACATTCCTCACGAGGTGCTCGAACTGTGCGACGGCGCGGACGTGCTGATCCACGACGCGCAGCACACGCTCGCGGAGTACGAAGCGAAGCGGCACTGGGGTCACTGCACGGTGGATTACGCGGTACACGTTGCCCGAGAGGCGGCCGCGCGGCGGCTGGTGCTCTTCCACCACGATCCTTCGCACAGCGATGACGACCTGGTCGCGATCGAGCGATCCGCGTCCGACTACGCGGCTCACATCGGCGCGCCCGAGGTCGTCGCGGGCTACGACGGCCTCGAGATCGAGCTGTCGGCCTCCCTGCCAAAGTCGGAATGAGTCCGACACACCGGCAGGTGCTGGCGCCTGATCCAGCCGCGGTCCGGACCGTTCTCGGGCACTTCGCCACCGGAGTGGCGATCATCACCGCGCTGGACGGCGACGAGCCGGTCGGGATGGCCTGCAACTCGTTCACATCGGTTTCGCTCGAACCGCAGCTCGTCCTCTTCTGTGCCGCGAAGTCGTCGACGACCTGGCCGCACATCCAGGCGGCTCAGAAGTGGGCCGCGAACATCTTGTCCGAAGAGAGCGAAGAGGTCTGCCGGCTCTTCGCGCAAAAGGGCGCCGATCGCTTTGCGCACATCGCGTACTCGACCGGTCGCACCGGTGCCCCTGTGCTCGACGCCGCGATCGCGTTCGTCGACTGCGAGACGGTCGCGGAGCACGACGCCGGCGATCACCTCATCGTGGTCGGGCGTGTGCTCGAGCTCGGCTACGCCCCCGAGGGCAAGCCGTTGCTCTTCTACCGCGGCGGATACGGGCGTTTCGACGTCTAAATGTTCTAAAGCGCTCGTCGCAGTCGGTCGCCGACGTGGATGCGCGTCGTCGCCGCGATGATCGCGATCACCGCTTCGGCGAGGGCCAGCGCCCAAAGGACGATGGCGATACCGAGCAGGAATGCGAGGCTCGCGACGGCGAGGATCACGGCCGCGAGCGCGTCCTGGGCGCGCACGGTCGGCGCGGACACGGTGACCTCCGGCTCCGTGCTCCTCGGCGCCGGCAAGCGCGGGATGACCCAACGTTCGAATGCCCGGAGGAGCCCGTTGGCCCGCGGACCGGCCAGCGCCCCGACCGCGAGGAGTAGTGAAAGACCGGGAACGAGCCACGGGACGCGAAAGACGAATGCGGCGAGGAGCGCCACGCCGACAGCGCCCTGCGCGAACCGGTCGGTCCGAGCGTCGACCCCCTCGACGGGCTGATTCACGGCCGCACCCTATAACTCGACCCCGGTCGCCGATACGCGAAATCAACGGCGAACATGGGCCCTTCTCGTCTCTCTGTGCTTTCTGAAGCGCACACGGTTCGCTACGCTGCGTGTTCAGGGCTGCTTTGGGAGGAGTGAGCGTGCATCGTCGACACCCGGAACGGGTCGAGGACAGGGCTTCAACCAGCGCCGCCGATCTCGCAGGCATGGGGGGCTCGCAAGTTCTCGCCGGAACGCTCGATGTGAGCCGGATCCGGGAGACGACTCGGCGAGGGCGGCTCTGGCGCCTGTTGTTCCTCCTCGTGCCCGTCACGGGGTACCTCTACTACCGCATCCTCAACGGCCAGTTCATCCATCCCGGCCTGCCCAGTCTCACTCCGACCACCCTCCAAATCCTTCTGCCCCTCGGGCTGATCGCGGTGCTGTGCATCGTGCTCGTCGTGCCCATGATGGCGATGGGCAAGTCGCCGCACGTGCGTTACGACGCGACCGAGATCTCCACGACCCTCGACGACGTCGTCGGTCTCGGCCCGGTGAAAGACGAGGTCGTCAAGACGCTCAACCTGTTCCTCGGATACCAGACGTTCCGCCGCGTGATGGGTGGCAACCCGCGCAAAGGCGTCTTGTTCGAGGGTCCGCCGGGGACCGGCAAGACCTACATGGCCAAGGCGATGGCGCACGAGGCCGGCGTTCCGTTCTTGTTCGTGTCGTCCACGGCATTCCAGTCGCAGTACTACGGCGCGACGGGTCGCAAGATCCGGAACTACTTCAAGGAATTGCGCAAGGCCGCCGCCGAGGAGGGTGGCGCGATCGGCTTCATCGAGGAGATCGACGCGATCGCCGGTGCGCGTAGCGGCATGCGTTCGTCGCCGGCGCCGGAGGCGCTCGCCTCGGACGCGTATGGGCGCCACGTCGATCGCAACTCGAGCGAGGGCATCTCCGGCGTGGTCAACGAGTTGCTCATCCAGATGCAGTCGTTCGACACACCGACCGGCGGGCACAAATTCGCGGGCTGGTGGATCGATTCGCTGAACCGGCTCCTGCCCGCGCACCGGCGCGTCCCCAAGCGCGCGCCCGAGCCATCGAACATCCTCCTCATCGCCGCGACGAACCGCGCGGCCGATCTCGACCCCGCCCTCCTCCGTCCCGGGCGTTTCGATCGTTCGATCCACTTCGACCTCCCGAGTCGATCGGGCCGACGCGACATCATCGACTATTACCTCGATCGCAAGGCGCACGTGCCGGAGCTCGACAAAGAGGAGCGACGCGACGCGCTCGCGGCAATGACGTTCGGGTACACGCCGGTGATGATCGAGCACATCTTCGACGAGGGGCTCGTGTGGGCGCTGCGCGACGGACGAATGGCGATGGACTGGTCCGACGTTCAGCAAGCGAAGATGACCGAGGAGATCGGTCTGAAGCAGCCCGTCGAGTACACCGACGAAGAGCGACGCACGATCGCGACCCACGAGGCCGGCCACGCGACGGTCGCGTACCTCGTCGGCCAGAATCGCAAGCTCGAAGTGCTCTCCATCATCAAGCGCCGTGACGCGCTCGGTCTGCTCTCGCACAGCGACGGGGAGGAGCGGTTCACCCGTACCCGCTCGGAACTGCTCGGGATGATGAAGATCGCATTCGGCGGCATGAGCGCGGAGGAGCTCTTCTTCGGCGAATCCGGGACCGGTCCGTCCGGCGACCTGGTGCACGCGACGAGGATCGCGGCCCAGATGGTCGGGTCGTACGGGATGGCCGGAACGCTGGTGTCCTACGAAGCGATCGAGGCCGGCCCGATCACGCAGGGCATCGTGGGCAAGGTGCTCGCCAACGAGGACGCGCGTGCCGCCGTCGAGAAGCTGCTCGCTCAGGCCAAGGCCGACGTACAGGTCATGCTCGACGATCACCGGCATCTCGTCATCGCGTTGCGCGACGAGTTGCTCGAGAAGTCCGAGCTCGTCGGTGAGGAGATCGTCGACGCGCTGCGCGAAGCGGAGGCGCGCAAGCCGCTCGAGGACGACGGGATGCCGAAGCGCGCGCCGCGCGAATGATCTGGTCGGGCGAATGACCTGGTCGGGCTGACCCGTAAAACCTGACGGGGGCGTCAGGGTCGCGCTGATAGCCTCGATCGAGGTGGACGACGAAGCCGAGACGCGACAACAGAAGACCGCGCGCAAAGAGGCCGAACAGCGAGAGGGTGCGAACACTCGCAAGCGGGGCTGGCGTCTGATGCGAGAGGCGGTCGGCGCGCACCCCCGTCTGATGATTCTCGGCATTGTCGCCGGACTCGTGTGGGCGGTTGCACGGGTATCCGTGCCGCTGCTCGCGGGCGCCGCGATCGACCACGGGATCGCAGAAGGCCGCACCGGACTCACCCTCGCCTTGACCGCGGCGATCATCGGGGTGGGTGCGGTCCAAGCCGTGGGCACCGGGCTGCGGCGCTACGCGGCGTTCGGCCTCGCGTGGCGCGTCGAGACCGATATCCGCATGAAGCTCGTCGCGCACCTGCAACGCCTGCACTTCGCGTTTCACGACCAGGCGCAGACCGGCCAGCTCATGGCCTACGCGAACACCGACATCCAACAGATCAACAACGTCGTGCTGCTCGTCCCGCTGACCATCGCGAGCACGATCCAGATGATCGCGGTCGTTGTGATCCTCTTGTTGCGCAGTCCGGGTCTCGCGCTGTTCGCGCTCGGTCTCTTGCCGTTGCTCAATTTCTCCGCGACCCGTTTCAACCACCGCATGTACCCGGTGGGCATGCAACTCCAACAGGAGCTGTCGGACGTGTCGGGCGTCGTCGAGGAGAGTGTGACGGGCGTACGCGTCGTCAAGGGCTTCGGGGTCGAGCGCATGCAGCGCGCCCGGCTCTCGTCGGAAGCCGACAGCGTGTACGACCGCTCGATGGACCAGGCTCGTCTGCGCGCGAACTTCATGCCCCTCATCGACCTTCTGCCGACCCTCGGACTCGTCGGCATCCTGTGGTACGGCGGGCATCAAGTGCTGCACCACCACCTGACGGTCGGCGACATCGTCTCCGCGAACCTCTTCGTGCTCATGCTCATCTGGCCGCTGCGCATGATCGGGATGCTCCTCGGTCAGCTTCCTCGGTCGGCGGCCGCCGCGGGCCGTATCGATTCGATCCTCGCGACCGATCCGGCGATCAACGACGCGCCGAACGCTCGCGCCCTCCCCGACGGCCCGGGAACGGTGCGCTTCGACCGGGTGACATTCGGCTACGGACGCGGCCCGGCGGTGCTCGACGGCCTCGACCTCGTCATCGAAGGCGGGGAGGCGGTCGCGCTCGTCGGCGCGACGGCTTCCGGCAAGACGACGGTCGCGCGGCTCATCCCGCGTTTCTACGACGTGCACGCCGGCCACGTGCGGATCGACGGCGCCGATGTGCGCGACGTGCGACTGAACGGAGTGCGCCGTTCCGTCGGTCTCGTGTTCGAGGACACGTTCTTGTTCTCCGACAGCGTGCGTAACAACATCGCGTTCGCCGACCCCGAAGCGCCGACCGAGGCCGTCGTTCGGGCGGCGAAACTTGCCGGCGCCGACGAGTTCGTGCGCGAGCTCCCCGAGGGGTACGA
>JALYLU010000356.1 GCA_030774075.1 Actinomycetota bacterium
GCGCAGGGGATCGCACTCGTGACGCTCGCGGGCGTGCTGTTCCTCGGATCGTCAGCGCTGACCGTCAGCCCGATCACGCGCGGCGTACTTGTCGCAATACTGGCCGCGACACTCATCGTCGCGCTCGAGAACGCCCGCGGTGGGTTCGTCAAGCGAATGCTGTCGTCAGGGCCGTTTTCGTATCTCGGACGGATCTCGTACGGCACCTACTTGTGGCACTGGCCCGTCATTGTCGTCCTCGGCTACGGGCGGCACCCTAGCCCCGCCGAGTTGTTCGTGATCACATTGCCGACCGCGACCGCGCTCGCCGCGATCAGCTACCACGCGCTCGAACACCCCGTCCGAACTTCGCGCATCCTCGACCGGTTCCGAGCTCCCGTGATCGCGATCGGGTTCTCGACCAGCATCCTCGTCGGGGCGCTGGCGATCCCCGCGATCCTCGATCCGGGCGGCGGCTCCATCTCGAACGCGGGCGGCACATTCTCGTCAGCGTCGAAGTTCCATCTTCTCGACTGGCGCGTCGCGAAGAACGACATTGCGAAGCTTCCGGACTGTCTCGACGCGCCGGTCCAGCGGTGCACAGTCGCGCGAGGTACGAAGCAGCGCGTGCTCCTGATCGGAGACAGCCATGCACAAATGTGGCTTCCCGCATTCGAGTCGATAGCGAACGCGGAGTCGCTGACCTTGTCCGTAGCCGTATTGGACGCTTGTCCATGGCAGCGCGGGCTCTTCTACGTCGATAGCGGCGGCCTCTATCGCAGCTGCAAGCGTCATCAGGCTGACTGGTACGACCGAGTCGTCCCACAGCTCGACCCTGACGTCATCATCCTCGTACAAGCCGGGCCCGGAAACTCCGACTTTCCACTTCCCCTCACTTTCCCCAACGGGCGCAAGCTCGGCTTCGGTGCGCCTGGCTACGACCAGGCTCTCATCCACGCGTCGTCCGCGACACTCGAAACGCTGCGCGAGCCGAAACGCCGGATCGTCATCATCGAGCCGATACCCGCAACATTTCCGTTCGATCCGCTCAGTTGCCTCTCTCGCGGCGGATCGCTGGGCGGCTGCACCCACAAGGTCGACGCCCGACCGACGGCGCTCGAGATCTACTACCGTCAAGCGAGCCACGAACCGAACGTATCGTCCCTCGACCTGGATCGGCTCGTGTGTCCGCGACTTCCGATCTGTGACCCGATCGTTCACGACGTGATCGTGCGTCGTGACGCAAACAGCCACTTGACGGCCACTTTCGCCCGTTCGGTCTCCGCCGCGATCGAGAGGATCATGCACACGCGCGGAATACTCGGCAGCACCTAGCGACCGAGCCCCAGTCTCCGGGCCGATGCCCTCCTTGCCGAGCGATCGTTATAGCGTCGGGAGTTCGATGACGTGAGACGCAGCCGTGCGAAGTCAGCGCCGGATCGCTGTTGCTGCCGTTGCGACATTGTTCGTCGTCGCGTGCGGTGGGCCCGGCAAAGTCGTTGCGAAGTCCGAGCCGACCTCTACGGCACCTGCGAGCGGACACCCCGTCCGACCATTGGCCGTCCGGGCCGACGGCACTCTCGACCCTGACCGGATCGACCTCAGCGGCGTTGCCGGCGTTACCCCCGCCGAGCAGAAGCGCGCCGAGGATCTACTGCGCCGCACGATTCGCGCACTGTCGAGGTAGAAGCCAACGGGCGCGGTGCTATGGCATCGATCGTGCGCCGGATCGAGCCCCGAGTCACCGAAAGCGTGGTCGTCGATCTCGACGACCGCGCGGCCGCGATCGCGCCGCCGGCTTCGCCGCCTTCGACCTGGTCAGGGCGGAACTCGGCGGCCGAACCTCCCAGATGTTCGTCGAGCTTCGGCCCGTCCCCGATGGCGGCGGCTGAGCGAAGCAGGCAAAAATGACTGGGACGAGGCGATGCATCAGGGCGATCGAGCTCCAGAGTCGAGTGCGCGGGATTGGTGTGTTTTCCCGGCGGGACCGGCCGCGAACGCACGAAGCACGTTCTCCGTGATCCGTTGCACAACGCGGTCGGGACCGCGGGGTCCGCTCGGGCATCCGTCGTAGAGCCTGCAGTCCCATTGAGCGCCCGCCGCGAATACCCCGGCACCGCTCGGCGCGGTGTAGTAGGTCGTGTCCGAGAAGAGCCCGACCTGTTTGCCGCCGATCCCCAAGCACGAAACGGGGGAGTGCAACAGGGTCTCGACATTGGGCGGCGTTGGAAACGTCTTGTCGACGCGGTCGGCCTCGCGCTGGACGAGCTTCGGGATGTGGTCGCCGTTCCTGAGGCCGGTCCCGGCGAACACCCACGACGTCGCGTCGGCGACCACGCCGTCGTTGTCGGCACCGAAGCAGAAGAACACCATCCCCGTAAGCGTGCTCTCGGGCCGCGGCCGCGGAGGCGAACGCCACAGCGTTGTCACGTGCGCATCGTCTTTGCCGAATAGTGGGTCGTCGCGCGCGACTCGATAGTTGACCTCGAGACGGTCTTTTCCCAGCTTCGACGGTGCGAGTCTGATCCGCCAGTACACCGCGTTGGGGCCGAGGAACATCACGTTCACGCCTCGGTCGCGCGCCGCCTCGACCGCATCGCGCTTGGGAACCGACCAGTACTCGTCGTGTCCCCCGGAGACCACAACCTTGTGCCTGAGGAGCTGCGCGGGGTGCTCCTGCACGTCGACGTCGGTCGTGTAGGCGACGTCGAGGCCCAGTCGCTCCACGAGCGTGACGACTCCGAGCTCGGTCGCGAGAAAACCGCAGCACACGGCGTAGGCGGAAGGGTCGAGGTCGGCGCGGATCGCCCAGTTGTACGGTCGATCGAACGACACCACTGTCGATCTCGTCCGGCGGTCTTGCTTCGGACCGAAGTACAAGCTGTGCCCGCCCCAGTCGTTATATGCCTGCCACGTCGTGACCGCGTTCATGACGAGCACCGGCGAGCGACTCCCGTCGTTGCGCACCGTCAACGGGACGTACGACTGCCCCATACGCGACACCAATTTCAACAGGTAGTCACCGGGCACCCAGTCCCTCGACACGTGGACGCGCATCGACGGTTCCCACCTCGCCGTGACGGTACGAGTCGGCTCGGCGATCGTCGGCGCCGTCTGCGCCTTGGCGGACACATCTGGCGATCGCCATACGAGACGGCCGCCGAGACCCTGATACCAGCCCATGCGATACGCCTCGACACGGAACACGGGCGCCGATGTCGAGACGTACAAGGTGATGGAGTCGCCGACCCGCGCACTCACGTGGCTCGCATATCCCTCGACCCCGCCATACGAGGCGTTCGCGATTCGCCACGCAGACGTACCTGGACGTCGGTTCTCCTGAAGCACCCAGTCCGAGGGAGGGCCACTTGCCCCCCGCGTCGTTGTCCACCAGGTCGCCAAGCCGCCCGACGCGCCCGCGAGGGCGACGAGTCCAGCAGGCAGCACCCACCGGCGCCAACCTCGAGCGGCGCGCGCATCCTTCGAGCCCTTTCCGCGTTTGCCCATCCTCAACGACTACGCCGTAGCTCGGCGCACGTGGTCCACGGCGAGCCACGCGACGTGCTGGGAGTTCGCGCGCGCGTGCCTCTTACCCACACACGACAGCTGCTTCGTTTGCGGACACTGGAGACAGACGGAGTCGGAGGGGACCGGCGACCGCGACGTAAGTCCCGGGATGCAGAAGCCGAGCCGGTGAGGCTGCTCCACCGAGCGGTTCGAAGGACACCAACACGGTGCCACTCTTCACCATCAGGACCTGGCCGGTCGCGAGCACTCGGACGACGGGCTTGGGAAGTCCGAGACACGGGCGCCGTGTTACTGACCGCGCGGGCTGGAGTGCAAGCCCGAGCGTGCGGAACGCGACGTACTCGGGCGTGAGTGGTTTGGGCTCCGGGATCCGCCCGGACGCGATGCCGTCCCGCAGCCATCCCATCGTGAGCCATGGATTCCCGAACCCGACGGGACGCACGGAACGTGGAAGGGCGGCTGAGATCGGGAGTCGTGGAGCCGAAAGTACGAGCAGTTTGTACACACGCCAGTCGGGCGTGTTGTCGACGAGGACACGCACATTTCCTGGTATGCCTACGAGCACGAGCACGAGCACCACGGGTGCAAGGGTCCTCCATCGTCGGCTCACGGCCTCGGCCGCAACGGCCAATGCCGGAAGGACCAACGCCGCGATGATGTAGCGATAGCGGCTCGCCGGCGCCGGTGGAGTCGACGTCGCAAAGGGTCCACCGCGACTGATCGCGGTTGTGAGCAAGAAGACCGCGGCGCCAAACAAGAGCGCGGCCGGTACGGCCGCGCGTTGGTGAAGCAATGCGCCGCGCAGTGGCCCCCAAGCGATGGCCAGTCCGACGACCAGCACGACGGCGAGTGCAATGCCGACGCCCGGAAGCTGGCCGAGCGCGCCGAAGGTCGCGCGCAGTTCTCGCGTCATGAAGCGGATCGTCTGTTCGAAGTTCGCGCCGCGCGCGGCGCGTTCTCCTTCGTGTCCGATGACGAGAAACCACACGAGGTACGCGCCTCCAAGCGGCCCGACATGCAACAACGCGGTCGGTATGCCCCGTTTGACGAGCACCGCGATACCGACGACGACCGCCATCGCGAGGCCGACACCTGAGCACGCCAAGCTCGCGAGGCCGGCGAGGATGCCCAACCCGTCTCGCCAATCGGGCGCGCCGTCATGGTCGGCGAGGAGCAAATGCGCGAGCCCGAACGCCAACGATCCGACGAACGTGATCTGGAAGGCGTACTCGATGTTGAAGTAGCCCGTCCCGAAGAGCGCGAACGCCGAGGCCACTGCAGTCGACAGCCAGGGTCCGACGTCGGCGCGTCGCATCACGGCACGCAACAACGCGGCGACGATCAGGTGCAGCGTCACGACGAGCACGAGATACGGCACGTAGCTGCGAAGACCGAACAACCACCACAAGCATCGGAATGCAAGGATCGGCAAGGTCGTCCAGTGCTCGTTCTTCGGGCGGAACAGGTCGCCGAGATCTCCCGCCGACCGGTTCGCGAGGAAGTCCCACTCGTCTTGCGAGAACCACGCGAAGCGACCCACCCGAACGAACAGCACGAGGGAAGCCGCCTCGACTCCGATGAACGTGCCCAAAGCGACGCGGCGCGCGTTCAACCACGCAATGCCGTGGGAGCCGCTCGAGAGCCTCGTCGATCCTCTCGCACTTGACTCGACGCCATTTGGCTCTCGCATCAGTCGCGGTTCACTCACTCGACGGGTTCCCGAGTGTCGCTCGCCGACGCGCTAATTCGAGCCGGCCCGGCCGCTCAGGGGGTCGTGGTCGCGCTCGTGCCCTCGGGACTGAGGTAGCACGCGGCCAGTGCTGACTTGTACTTCGCCTGACTCACGCCCGCTGGCGGCTTCCCGATCTGCGGCCCCCCCGCGACACTCGGCCATTTGACACCGTGGTCGCTCATGCAGCTCAGGAGCTGATTGCGGCGTTGCGTCTGCGCCGGTGTCAGCGTGCCCCTCGCGCTCGTTGGCGTGGTCGCACGCGCCGCCTTCACCACGGTCTTCGTTTGGTTGTGACCGACACCGAATCCGACGCCAAAGCCGGCCGCGGCGCCCACCAAGAAGAGAACCACTCCGAGCACGATCAGCGCGCGCTGTGACGTTGTGACTGATTCCATACGAAGCCCACCCTACCGCAGCGACCTGTGATGGGTTCGGCGCGGTCTCGTCCCTGT
>JALYLU010000357.1 GCA_030774075.1 Actinomycetota bacterium
GTCCACGGATACGGCGCGCACGCGGACGATCCGTATCTGCACCCCTGGGCCGCGGCTGGTTTCATCGCCGTCTCACCCAAGTTCCCGCTCACGAATACCGACACGCCCGGCGGTCCGAACCTCTCGGACATCACGAATGAACCTGCTGATGTCAGCTTTGTGCTTTCGCAGGTGCTTCGACTAGCACCACGCGACAGTGATCTGCAACGAATCATTGATCCGACTTCGATCGGCGTGATGGGCGCGTCCGCGGGCGCGACGGTTGCCTTCCAAGTCACGTACCCGCTCGGCACACGCGACAAGAGGATCAAGGCGGCGATCGAGCAGTCCGGTGGTTGCCAGTGCCCTTCGGACACGTTTCCCGTCGGCGTACAAGTCCCACTGATGGTGATGCACGGCACCCTCGACCCGGCCGCGCCCTACCAGTGGAGCACGCGCGAATATGCCGCGGCTCGCTCACCCAAGGACTTCGTCAGCTTGGTCGGAGCAAAGCACGTCCAGTACGACGAACCCTGGCTCTCGATCTCCGAGCGGGCGTCGATCGACTTCTTCGACCGCTACCTCAAAACGCAAAACGCTGCGCTCCATCAACTCGCGACCGACGCCAACGTTCCCGGCCGTGCACGCCTCCAACAAGGCTGAGCGCAAGAAGACCGACCCTCGATCTCGGAACCCCTCGAAGCGTCGTCCCGAGAGCCGTGTGACTCGCCCGATCTGCCGTCCGCCCGCGCAATATCTGCCGATAGGCACTCGACCGAGTCACCTCGGTGCGGGCATGATTCGGATCTTGTCGAAAATGGCGATACTGCGTCTAGGTCGAGGAGACGAACGCGATGCCCGCATCTCCGTGGAAGTCGTACGCAACTGCCGACTCCACCCGCGAGTACCTCGTGCTCGGCTCGTACCTGCCGTTGCAGCGATTCTCGGCGACGTTCCGCTTCGCCCGCCGGGTCGCCGAAGTACGCCAGCAGCTCGCGCGAGCCAAGGGCCTTGTCGGCTATTCGATGCTCGGCAGGCCGTGGGCGCGTCAGTACTGGACCTTGTCGGTGTGGGAAAACGAGACGGCGTTGCAGACATTCGTCGCCGAGCATCCACATGTCGACATCATGTCGGCAATCGCTCCTGATATGGGAACAACGCGATTCGTCCGTTGGCATATTCAGGGCTCGGCTCTGCCACCTCCATGGCCCGAAGCGCTGCGACGGATCGAGGACGCCGGAAGCTCTTCCTAGGACGGACGCCTCACGCATTTCCCGACGCGACATATCTGCCGTTCGGCGCTCGCCGAGATCACGCCGGATCGGTTACATGTGCGCGTGGGCGACGGTTGGGAAGCGCGTCGAGCTGAGGTTCAGCGCGTTCTCGACCTCGCAGTTGCATGGGCTCGCTCGGACGGCTGGACGAGGTCCTTGATGCCCTCGACCTTGACCGCGTCAATCTGTTCGGCGCGTCATACGGCGGGTGGATCGCGCTCACCTTCGCGCGGCGAGTGCCGCAGCATGTCACGGCGTTGATCCTCGTCGAGCCCGTTCTCGACCGACTGCGAGGCCGGTTCTGGATACACGGGATCGCGGTCGCGCTCGCGTTCGTAATGCCCCGCCCAATAGCGCGGCGGGCACTTCGGCGACTGCACATGAACACCGATCTCCTCGAAGACAAGCGCGTGCGCCGCTATGGCTTCCTCGGCCTGACCCGATACCGCCGCGGCCTGCCCAAGCCGGTACCGGTAACCAACGCGGAACTCGCCGCGGTCACGGCCCCCGCACTGCTCCTGCTCGGCGAACACAGCGAGATTCACACGTCACCGATCCTGATCGCCAGAGCCCGCGCCGCCATGCCAAACATCTCCGCAGAACTCATTGGCGAAGCCGGACACGGCCTTCCCGTCGACAAAGCGGACGAGGTCGCCCGTTGCATCCGGTCGTTCCTGGCCGCCAACACCGGTTCTCAACGCGAAGACTGAGAAGTCGTTTGCACTCCGGTCGCGATGTACTCCTCGTGTTAACCCGGCTGGTCCCATCGCGCCCACGACGAGAGCACATGACTGCCGATCGGCGTTCGCAGAACCGTCCCAGAGCGAGGCAATCTGGGCGGCTTCGAAGCCCTGCGAGAAAACCGAACTCCGTAGGTGGTCGTCAGTCGGCCAGACTTCTGCCATGCCTCAGAACGTCTTCATCGGTGATGTCGCCAACTACTACGACGCCACCTCCGAACTGTACTTCGCGCCCGCAGTCCTCGAGCCGACGGTTGACTTCCTTTCGGACCTCGCAGGCAGCGGTAAAGCACTCGAGTTTGCGATCGGAACCGGACGCGTTGCGCTGCCGCTGAGGGCGCGCGGCGTCGACGTACATGGGATCGAGATCGCAGAGGACATGGCGGCCCAGCTGCGCGCAAAGCCCGGCGGCGCGGGTGTTCCCGTGACGATCGGCGACATGGCCTCGACCCGCCTCGACGAGTCCTTCGCGCTCGTGTACCTGGTGTTCAACACCATCAGCAACCTGCTCACGCAAGCGGAACAGGTCGCATGCTTCCGCAACGCGGCCGCGCATCTTGACCCTGCCGGTTGCTTCGTCGTCGAACTCCAGATCCCGCAACTGCGTCGGATGCCGCCCGGTGAGTCTGTGTATCCCTTCAGCGTGACGGACGAACACCTCGGTTTCGACACCTACGACTTCGCCGAGCAACGGCTCACTTCGCACCACTACTGGCTTGCTGGTGATCACGCCCATCGGTTCGACTCGCATCATCGGTACGCGTGGCCTGCCGAACTCGATCTCATGGCCGAGCTGGCCGGAATGCGGTTGCGTGAGAGGTGGGCAGACTGGGCTCGCAGTCCGTTCACGGGCGAGAGCCATGATCATGTCTCGGTGTGGGAGAAGCCCTAAGCAGGAACAGCGCAGCGTCAACCGATCCGCCCCGAACTGCCGATCTGTGCGCGCAAGGTTGTCCGACGCTGTCTCACGCGCTCGCTCCGGTCATCGTCGTGGCTGCGTGTCCCGGTTCGCTGATCGTGCGTCGCGACGGCACGACGGCCGGCTGCACGAACGACGACGATGAGGACGGCAGTCGTGGTCGCGAGCTGCGTCATGAGGGCGATCCGACCAGGGTGCACCGAGCGGGATACCGGCCGGGTGGGCGCGCTCGGTGCGAGAGCGCCTCGACGAGGCCGCAGCCGCGTGATCCCCCTGTGGTGAACAGCTACGGAGCGTGAGGGTCCTGACCACACGTTGATAACTGGTCAGTTGACCAATAGTTGCGGGGCTTGTCCGCCTTCACGATGGTCACAGTTCCGGGCTAGTTCGCTCGTAACAACTTGTCGGTGTGGGGGTGCGTGCTGGGCGCACCACCATTTCGGCGTTTTGAACCGCCCCGGGATTCTTGGAGACTCCACCTTTGAGGAGGACGGGCGAGTCCCGAGAGCAGACAGGCGATGCCTCCCATGAATCCCGCCTTGGGGGGCATCGTCGTGTCGGGGGCCGACGCGTGCGTGTGGCCTTGACGGCAACAAACGGCCTCGGCGACCATTCAGAGCAAATCGCGCAGGCGCAGGGCATGGTTTCCGCCCAGGTGGACTGCACGCTTGACGAAGCGCTGCTGCTCATGCGAGCGCGAGCCGCGTCCAGCGATCTGAGCCTCGCGTACATCGCCAAAGCGATACTCGACGGCAGCATCCGATTCGACGACTAGCGCGGGCAGGGACCGGCCTTAACGGCGCCATGGAGGGCGACCCGGTTACGTGCACCGATTGGTTCGACGGCTGCAACTACTGCGGCGTTCACTAGTCGCAGGGGCTCGCATAACAGCGCCAGAGCGAAGGCAATCTGCTCGGGTTCGCGGTAGCAAGCGCCACGCGCCAGTCGGCCTCTGTAGGCGCGTCCGCGACCCGGCATTCTGGGACACTCCTGCTCCGTCGAAACCGAGGCCGGAAACGGCGCTCGTTGGGATCGGCGCCTATTGACTCGCGGCCCGGAGGCAACGAGCCTGGCACTCAGCAGGACAAGGTGTGCTGCAGGAGGGTGAGATGATGCTGTTCCAGGTGAACTACACGACGCGGGCCGGCGGATCGGCTAAGGAGAATGAGGAGTCGGCCGAGCGGACGCTGGCACTGTTCGCAAAGTGGTCGCCGCCAGCGGGCATGGAGGTCAAGTCGTTCTACGCGCGGGCGGACGGCAAGGGCGGCACGGTCATGGTCGAGACCGATGACGTGAAGACGCTGCTCGATGGACCTTCGAAGTTCGGCGCCATCAATGAGTTCGAGATCGTTCCGGTAATCGAGATCACTGAAGCGGTGCCGATCTTGAGCGAGGCCCTCGCGTGGGCGGCGTCCATCTCCTAGAGATGGCCTAACCCTCATCGCGTCGGTCTCGACGCTGTAGAGCACCAGTCACCAAATGTTGCGCGCCAGATCTGCCGATCGGCGCTCGCCGAGATGACGCCTGATCGGGCAATATGCGCTCGATGCGAGAGGCGTCACGGGCATCGACGGATGCGGTGGAGATCATTCGGGCGCCGCTCGTCACCCGGGTATGCTCGGCTGGCACCCAGATGACCTTGCCGCGCCGCTGATGTCCGTCGAGTTCCGCGAGGCCACCGCCGATGACGCGCCGGCGATCGCGAAGCTCCACGCCGACAGCTGGCGCCGCCACTACCGCGGTGCCTACAGCGACGAGTACCTAGATCACGACGTCTTCGATGAACGCGATGCGGCGTGGCGCAAGCGCCTCTCGGAACCGGCCGAGAACCAGTTCGTGCTCGTCGCCGAGGGGGATAGCGAACTGGTCGGCTTCGCCTGTGCGTACGGCGCGGACGACGAACGATGGGGGACGCTACTCGACAACATCCACGTCCGGGCCGAGCGCCAGAGCGGGGGCTTGGGCGCTCGCCTCGTCGCCGAAGTTGTCGACTGGTGCCGAGCGAAGTATCCGGATCGCGGGCTCTACCTCTGGGTGCTCGAAATGAACGTCCGCGCGCAAGCGTTCTACGAGCGGCTCGGCGGTCGCGACGTGGGGGCCGTGCTCTGGGAACCGAGCCCCGGAGGAGGCGAGGCTGTGCCGATTCACCGGTACGCATGGGACGCACCAGTCGAGCTCAGGCAGTGAGCTTCCTTCCTCATCTTCGGCCAATGCGCGGCTCCCCGCCAGGCGGTGCTCTTCAGCGCGCCTTCTTTCGCGTTGACGTCGACGTGACAACTGACGGCGCCACGATCATTTGGTCCGAAGCCGAGTTGCCTCGGCCGTTCACGTTCAACCGAAGCCAGCTCCTGGCGTCGCTCCGATCCGCAATGACTGAGTAGACGCCAGAGCTGCCGATCGGCTCTTTCGCACCTACCTGCTTGGTCGGTGCATCATGCGATCGAGGGGGCGTGGAACACGCCGTTGCCGAGGAGGCACGAGCATGTCTGATGAGGTCTACACGCTATGGGGCGTGGCTAGTAACAGAGGGTAAGCAGGATGAGTTCGTCGCGGCGTGGCGCGCGCTCGTTACTTCAGCAGCCTGCCGCACCCGCCGGGCAAGGGAACGCTCCTGCAGAGCGTCGACGATCCACAACAGTTCTACTCCTTCGGGCCGTGGCAGACCCTTGACGACATCCAGGAAATGCGAACCCAGCCCGAGACTCCGAAGGAGATCGGCAAGCTGATGGATCTCTGCGAAGAAGGACGACCAGGCACGTTTCGGGTGGTTGCCAC
>JALYLU010000358.1 GCA_030774075.1 Actinomycetota bacterium
CGACGGCGTTCCACAGCTCGTCGAGGCCGGGAAGGATTTGTCCGTCGTCGCCTTCGCCGGAACCTCGTCGCGGCAGGTCGTAGCGCCAACGCCATCGGCCATCGTCGGCTTCGATCGCGTTGTGGAGAATGCCGCGGCGCAGCGACGAGACGGTGCGGGTCGGATTGAACTCGATCGTGCGGGCGAGGATGTCGTCGAAGCTCTCGAAGAACTCCGGTCCATCGATGAACTGCGCGATCGCCGAGGACTTCTCGCGATTCACTCCCGGCGTCACGTCGACGAGCACCAGTTGACGCACGAGATCGGGAGCGCGGTCGGCGAGGGCGAGCGACGTGAGCCCGCCGAGCGACATGCCGACCACGACACGCGCCTCGGGCGCGAGCGCACGCAACGCTTCCTCGAGCGTCGCCGCGTTCTCGGACGGCCAATACGCGTGATCGTCCCGATGCGCGGAATGTCCGTGGCCCGGAAGGTCGACGGCGAGGATCGGGCGGTCGAGCGCGAGGGCCACTGTGTCCCACGTGTGCGCGTTCTGCGCGCCGCCGTGCACGAACACGAGGTCGGGAGCTTCCGTGCCCCACGCAAGAGCACTGATCGTCCCACCGCTCGTCTCGATCTCGACGCGCCGTACGGCCGGCGGTCCGCTCCATGGAATTCCGAATTCCTCCGCGTTTTCGTGGAAGAGCGCGAACTCGTCGTACACCGGGGCAGTAGGCATGAGCGGTAGTCGACTCCCTCCCGGCCAGTCGACGCAACCGCGCCACTCGCCACTCAACCTGCCGCGCACGGCTCGGTAATGCGAGGCGGACGAAGAGGCGTTCCTACACTTGGGCCCGATGCGCGGGTCCCACCTGTCGTCCACCGGACTCCGCCGCCTCACGCTCGTCAATGTGGTGTTGCTCGCGGCGATCGTCGTCAGCGGCGCGGTGGTGCGACTCACGAACTCGGGCCTCGGATGCGCCGACTGGCCGAACTGCAGCGCGACGAAGCTCGTCGACGTGTCGAGCCATCACGCCGCGATCGAGCAGCTCAACCGCATCTTCTCGGGCGCCATCGGTCTGCCCATCGGGCTCGCCTTGCTCGGCGCCTATCTCGTCCGCCCGAAGCGGGACGATCTCATCCGGCTCGCCTGGATCCTCTTCGGATTGTTCTGGGCGGAGGCGGTGCTCGGCGGCATCTCGGTGAAAGTGCGGCTGGCCTGGGTCAGCGTCACCGGCCACTTCCTGCTCGCGATCGCGCTGATCGCCATCGCACTGGTGATGCACCACCGAGCGAGCAACGCCACCGTTGCGCGCCGTCTCGCGGTACCACACGACACCTTGACACTCGCCCGCGTCGTCTACGCGCTCACGATCTGGGTCCTCGTGATCGGGACCCTCGTCACCGCAGCCGGTCCGCACGGTGGCGACGCACAGGCCCGACGACTCGGTTGGCCATTGGGCGACGTGGCGCGGGTGCACGGCGTTTCGGTCGACGTGCTCGTTGCGCTCACGCTCGTTCTGATCGTCGCGCTGGTGCGAGCACGCGCGCCACGGCGCGCGCTGAACATCGCGTCACTCACCGTGATCGTCATGGTGGCGCAAGGGGTCCTCGGCTACGTGCAGTACTTCGACCGGATCCCCGCCGTGCTCGTCGGGTTCCACGTGTTCGGCGCGGTGTGCGTGTTCACGTGCGTGCAGCAGCTCCTCCTCGAGCTGCGCGTGGCCGACGACAGTGCCGTCGCCGCCGTGGGCGACGCAACGACGGAGCGCGACGTCGTCATCGCCTTGTGACGCGCTCCTGCGACGGGACGTCGTCACCTGTGACAGGCTCGATGCGTGCGCGTGCATCTCATAGACGGCACCTACGAGCTGTTCCGGCAGTTCCTCGCCCCGCGTCCGGGTCATGTTGACGGAGGCGGCATCGAGGTCGGCGCGACGCGGGCGGTGGTTGCGTCGATGCTCACGATGCTCGAGGACGGCGCGACCCACCTCGGGGTCGCGACCGACCACGTGATCGAGTCGTTCCGGAACGATCTGTGGGAGACCTACAAGACCGGTGAAGGCATCGACCCACTGTTGCGGGCGCAGTTCCCGATCCTCGAGGACGCGCTGACTGCCCTCGGTGTCACGGTGTGGCCAATGGTCGACTACGAGGCCGACGACGCGCTCGCGAGCGCGGCCGTGGTCGCGTCGGCCGACGCCCGTGTCGAGCAGGTGATCATCTGCACACCCGACAAGGATCTCGGCCAATGCGTCGGCGGCAAGGTCGTACAGCTCGACCGCCGCCGGGACGCGCTGCTCGACGCGGATGGCGTCCGCGAGAAGTTCGGCGTTCCGCCGGCGTCGATCCCCGACTGGCTCGCGCTCGTCGGGGACTCCGCCGACGGGTTCCCCGGGCTGCCCGGATTCGGCGCCAAGACCGCGGCGGCGCTCCTCGCGCGTTTTGGCCACATCGAAGCAATCCCCGACGACGCGCACGGGTGGGGAGTCGCGGGCGTGCGCGGCGCGGAACGCCTCGCGGCGACGCTCGCGGCCGGGCGCGCCGTCGCGGCGCGCTTCAAGGATCTCGCGACACTGCGTCTGGATGCGCCCGTGGGTACGGTCGGCGACTGGCAATGGCGCGGACCCCGTCCCGAGCTCTCCGATTGGTGCGCCCGTTTCGGATCGCCCAGACTCGCCGAGCGCGCCGGCAAGCTCGCGGCGCAGAGGGGGTCGGGCAGCTCATGAGCGACGTAGTGCTCATCGAGCACGTACGGCCCGGGATCGTCGTGCTCACGCTCAATCGGCCCCAACGCCTCAACGCGATGAACTACGACCTCGTGCGCGGCCTCTACGACGCGCTGGACGAGCTCGAGACCGATCGATCGTGCCGGGTGATCGTGTTGACCGGTGCCGGGCGGGGATTCTGCGCCGGGCTCGACCTGAGCGAAGGTGCGAGCCCCCCGACGACGGCCGGCCTCGGGCGCGCCCAGGCCGGCATGACCGTGCAGAAGCTGATCGCCGGCCTCGTCCCGAAGATGCGCTCGGTCCCGCAGCCGGTGATCGCCGCGGTCAACGGCCCGGCCTCGGGTGGCGGTCTCGCACTCGCCCTCGCGAGTGACGTGCGGGTCGCGTCGGAGTCGGCGCGCTTCAACGTCGCGTTCATCCGCGTCGGGCTGTCGGGGTGCGACATCGGAGTGTCGTGGATGTTGCCGCGCCTGATCGGTGCGTCACGCGCGTTCGAGCTGCTGCTCACCGGCCGTCTCATCGACGCGACCGAAGCCGACCGCATCGGGCTCGTGACGCGCGTCGTTCCCGAGGGCCGGGTGCTCGACTCGGCGCTGGAGACCGCGGAGCTCATCGTTGGCAACAGTCCGTTCGGCGTGCGCATGACGAAGGAGGTCATGTGGAGCCAGCTCGAGATCGGCAGCCTGCAGGCCGGAATCGATCTCGAGAACCGCACCCAGGTGTTGGCGAGCTTCACCGGTGACCTCGCGGAGGCGATGGCCGCGTTCGCGCAAAAGCGGCCACCGACCTTCAACGACGGATAGGAACAAGGAGCCCACTCGTGACGCTCGAGGGACGCGTGGCATTGGTGACCGGTGGCGGCCGGGGGATCGGCAAGGCCATCGCGCTCGGTCTGGCCGAGGACGGCGCCGACGTCGCGGTCAACTACCGCCGCGACAAGGAAGCGGCGCGCGAGACGGTCTCGGAGATCGAGAAGCTCGGGCGGCGCGCCCGCGCGTATGCCGCGTCGGTCGACGATTACGCCCAATGTGAAGCGATGGTTGGCGCGGTGATCGCCGACCTTGGTCACGTCGACATCCTCGTGAACAACGCGGGCAACGCGTCGCGCGGTCGGACCGTTGCCGACACCGATCCGGCCGAGCTCGAGCGCGTCGTGCGCACCCACGCGTTCGGCGCCTGGTCGTGCAGCAAGCTGGTTTTGCCCTCGATGCGTACCCGGCCGCGTGGTGACATCGTGATGATCTCCAGCGCGGCGACGTTGCACATGGCTGCGAACTCCGCGCCGTACAACATGGCGAAGGCCGCACTCGAAGCACTCGCGGCGACGCTCGCCAAGGAGGAGCGCCGCAACGGCATCCACGTCAACGTCGTCGCGCCGGGCCTCGTCGACACCGAGATGGGCCGGCGCCTCGTGAAGGGCGCGATGGGGGTCAGCGACATCCGCACCATGGACGCGGGCAGCGCGTTCGGGCACGTCTGCTCGCCGGAGGAAGTCGCCGACGCGGTGCGCTTCCTCGTCTCGGACGATGCGTCGTACCTGACCGGCCAACGCATCGGCGTCGACGGCGGTGCGTTCTAGAAAGGCCGAGTGATCACCCGCGATCAGCCTCGACCGGTTCGCTCGTTCCGGTCGCTACGATCGAGCCGTGCTCGTCCTCGCGTTGCTTTTCGTCGTCATTCCGATCGTCGAGATCTACGTCGCCGTCCTGGTCGGCCATGCGATCGGCGCGCTCAACACGATCGGCCTCTTGTTGTTGCTGTCGATCGTGGGTATGTGGCTCACGAAGCACGAGGGCCTCTCGGTGATCTCGCGGATCCGCCGGCAACTCGACGCGGGGCAAATGCCGACGAACGAGCTGATCGACGGCGGACTCGTCCTCGCGGGCGGCCTCCTGCTCATCGTGCCCGGCTTCGTCACCGACGGACTCGGACTGCTCTTGCTGTTCCCACCGACGCGCCTGGCTGCGCGGCGGATCGCCAAACGCCGGTTCCACGGTCAGGTCACGTACTTCGGCGGCGTGCCGGGCAACGGACGTCTCGACGGTCCCGACGATGTGATCGACGTCTGAGACGTCGCGGGTCCGGCTAGGTCAGGGGGCGAAGGAGCTCGGGGACCACGGGAGAGTCGACGCGGGAGGTCGCATCCGAGGGCCGCTCGAGACCGCGCGGGCCCGCGATGCGGTCGAACCGCTGCACCGAGACCTCCTCGAAAGCGGACTCGGCGGGAAGCGAAGAAACGATCATCTCGTACACCCGTGCCGGCAATACCCGTCCGACCCCTCCTATCAGCCACACCTCGCGCGTGCCCGCTCCGATCAGGTGAAGTGCCTCACCGGTGCCGGCCGGAACGAGCGCACGCTCCGGCCCGATCGCACTCGCTGAGATCAGCAATCGCGACGTGTGCTCGAGCACGGGATCCCACCCGTCGACGACTCGCACCGAGTGGTCACTGCGCCGGCGACGGAGTGACGCCACGGGGTCGTCACCGTCGACCCGGATTGCGACGGCATAGAGATCGAAGCGCTCGGCGAGCGCGTCGTCGATCGTGGTCGTGTATCCGATAACGGCCACGACCTCGCCTTCGTCGAGCAGCGGCAGGGTCGCCCCGAGCCGGTCGCCGGTGCGATCCGCCTCGAGGTCGCGCACCGCGGTGCGCGCCGCCGCCGCGGGATCGGGCGCGGCGAGAATGCGCGAGCACACCCACCACAGGGCACCGTGCGCGCGATGGTGCGCGAGAACGCGCCGGCACGCGACCACCAGCGAGGCGGGCTCGCTCGCGAAGCCTGCAAGCGCGTCCGCGGCCGCGGCCGCGAGCCGTTCGTCGTCGACGTTGCGGCGGGTGACCGAGCGCAGGCGCTCCGCGGGTGTGACCTCGCCCCACATGCTTTGCGGATCCTACGGCGACGGGTATGTCGTGGCCGCGCGCAGCGCGGCCGATGCGTCGTGTAGCGC
>JALYLU010000359.1:0-387 GCA_030774075.1 Actinomycetota bacterium
CGCATGCACGGAGCGAGCACCTTCGAGATCGACGGTTTCCGGTTGGTGAACGACCTCCCCGACGCCTTGCGCATCCCTTTCGAAGTCGTGATGCAGCTAGGTACTCCGGCTGCGGTGATCATCGTCGTGGCCCTCGCTCTCGTTTGCCGGCGCTGGTGGATGGCACTGTCCGCCGGCCTCGCGGGCGTGGGCGGCGATGTCGTGGCGCACGTCGTGCGACAGCTCGTGGGGCGGGGTCGGCCGGCGGAACTGTTGAGCCACGTGATCGTGCGAGGGCCGCGCATCACCGACTTCGGTTACCCGTCCGCACACACGACCACGGCGGCTGCGCTCGTCGCCGGCATTGCTCCGTACCTTCCGCGGCGCGCCCGGCGCGCGGCCTGGACC
>JALYLU010000359.1:397-5630 GCA_030774075.1 Actinomycetota bacterium
GCCTGGACCGCCGTCGGGCTGGTCGCCATCGCCCGAGTGTTCGTGGGCGCGCATCTCCCGCTCGACGTCATCGGGGGTATCGCCCTCGGCTCGGCCATCGGCGCGCTCGTCAACCTCGGTATCGGAACCCCCTGCCGCGAGCTCGACGCCGGTCTCGTCCGGCGTGTGCTCGGTGCCAGTCGCTATCCGGTGCAGGAGTTGACACCCGTTGCCGAGCATGGGAACGACTCGACGGCCTACCTCGCAACTGTCGACGTCGATGGGGAACATGTCTTCGTCAAGGCGATCGACCGCGAGCACCGTGACGCCGACGCGTTGGCCGCGGTTGGTCGCTATCTCGCCTTCCGCCACGTCGAGGACGAGGCGCCTTTCGCGACCGCGAAGCAGCGGGTGGAACACGAGGCGCTACTCGCGTCGTTGGCGGCAAACGCCGGTGTCCATGCCGCGGTGCCGCTCGCGATCGCGTCGGTCCATGCCGGACCGAGCGTGCTCGTACTTTCGCAGATCGACGGCCGCACGATCGGCGAAGGGGATGCGCCGAGTCTGGACGACGCGATCGCTACGGCCTTGTGGAAGGAGGTCGCGTGTCTGCGCACCGCGCGTATCGCGCACCGCCACTTGAGTCTTCACAATGTGATGGTCGACGCCCATAGCCAGCCGTGGATCGTCGATTTCGGGTACGCGGAGGCCGGCGCGAGTGATCGCGCCCTCGCGCAGGACGTGGCGGAGCTCCTCGGGTCGCTGGCGCTGGTCGTCGGTCCGCAGCGCGCGGTCGATGCCGCGGTGGCAACGCTCGGCAGATCCGCGGTGACAGAAGCGCTCCCACTGATCCAACCACTCGCCCTCGCCGCAAGGACGCGGCGCGCGCTTCGCCACCGCCGTGGCCTCCTCGACGAGGTGCGCAATTACGCGGCGGACGCGGTCGGCGCCGAGCACGTCAAGCTCGAACCGCTCACGCGCGTGCGTCTGCGCACGGTCCTGACGCTCGTCGGCATGCTCGTCGCGAGCTACCTCCTCTTGCCCCAGGTCGGCGAGTTCCACCGAACCCTCGACGCGGCCCGGCACGCCGAGCTCGGCTGGCTCGTGCTCGCGCTGGTCGCGTCGATCGGTACGTTCCTTGCGGCGGCGCTCTCGCTGTCGGGTGTCGTGCTCGTCCCACTGGCCTTTGGCCGTACGTTCATGGCGCAACTGGCGAGCAGCTTCGCCAACAAGATCACACCGGCAGGCCTGGGCGGCATGGGCGTGAACGCCCGCTATCTCGAGCGCAACGGCGTGTCGAAGGGCGACGCGCTCGGTGCGGTCGCGCTCAACGGCACGGTTGGGTTCGTCGTGCACGTCGTCGCGCTCGTGCTGAGCGCGGTATTGCTCGGCCACACCGGCCTGCCCGCCGTGCATCTGCCGAGCGGTTGGGTACTGCTCGTCGCGGCGGCAGTGTTGTCGTCGCTGCTGGGCATCGTGCTCGAGACATCGTTCGGCCGCACGCACCTCCTCTTGCCGACCGAGCGTACGGGCCGCGACCTGATTGCGGTCGCGCGCCGGCCGACGAAGGCCGTGCAGATGTTCGGTGGCGCGTTGCTCGTGCTCTCCTCGTACGTCGTCGCGCTCGGCTTCGCACTCACGGCCTTTCACGCGCACGCATCGTGGCTCGACGTGTCGACGGTCTACCTGGGCGGCAGCGCCGTTGCGTCGGCCGCGCCCACGCCGGGCAAGGTCGGCGCGGTGGAAGCCGCGCTGATCGCCGGCCTGACCGGCGTGGGTATAGCAAGTGGGCCGGCGGTGGCGGGCGTGCTGGCGTTCCGGCTGGCGACCTTCTGGCTGCCGATCATTCCCGGTTACGTTGCGTTCCACAGCCTGACGAGGCGGGAACTGCTGTGAGTGTCGTGCATCCGAGGAGGAACACGTGAGCAACGAACCGACGCTCGTGGTGCTCGGCGCATCGGGTGACCTCGCCGCTCGCCTGTTGTTCCCCGCCCTGCTCTCACTCGAGTATCGCGAGCGGCTCGAGAATCTGCGGATCATCGGTTACGCGCGCCAGGAATGGACGACGGATCAGTTCCACGAGAATCTGCGCGCCGCGATCGACACGAGCACGGGCGACGTCGATCAGAAGCACGTCGACACGTTCATCGATCGCATCGACTTCCACGGCGGCGACCTCTCGGTCGATTCGCTGCGCGGGCTGAATTCGGCACTGACGGGTCCGGCGATCTTCTACCTCGCGCTCCCTCCCGGCGTCTTCGCCGATGCGGCGGAAACGATCGCCAGGGCCGGCCTCGCCGACGAGACCAACGGGTTTCGCCGACTCGTGATCGAAAAGCCCTTCGGTACCGATCTCCAGAGCGCGCTCGCGCTCAACGAGCAGCTCCATACGTACTGGCGCGAGGACCAGATCTTCCGGATCGATCATTTCCTCGGCAAGGAGACGGTCCAGAACATGCTCGTGTTCCGGTTCGCGAACCGGTTCATCGAGCCGGTGCTCAAGTCCGCTCACGTCGACGAGATCCAGATCACCGTGGCCGAGACGATCGGCGTCGAAGGCCGGTCGCGCTATTACGACGGGATCGGGGCGCTGCGCGACATGGTGCAGAACCACCTGATCCAGATGATGACGTTCGCGACGATGGAACCTCCCGCGCTTTGGGACGCGGAGATGATCCGCGACCACAAGGTGGAAGTGTTGAAGTCGGTGCGCAGGGTCGATCCCGACGTCGACGCCGTGCGCGGCCAGTACAGCGCGGGACTCGTCGATGGCAAACCGCGCATCGCGTACCGCGCGGAGCCGGGCGTCGACCCGGTGTCGAACACGGACACATTCGCCGCGGTGCAGTTGCACGTTGACACGTGGCGATGGGAAGGCATCCCGGTGTTGCTGCGTTCGGGCAAGCGGCTTGCCGCGCAGGCGCACGAGGTCGTATTCCGCTTCCGCGAGCCGCCCAACCGATTGTTCCGTCACACGCCGCTCGAGCACGCCGAGCCGAACTGGCTGGTGTTCCGAATGAGCCCGTTCGAGTGCACCGAGCTCGTGGTACGCACCAAGCAGCCGGGCTTGGAGCTCGAGGCGCGCGAGTCGGTGCTTCGGGCCGAGTACGCCAAGGCCGACGACCGCGAGGCAAGCGCGTACGAGTCGTTGCTGCTCGACGTGTTGGAGGGCGATCACACGCCGTTCCTGCGGTTCGACGAGGTGGAGTGGTCGTGGCGCATCGTCGATCCGATCCTCACGGCGTGGCAGCGCGGCGCGCCCGAGGACTACGTCGCGGGCAGCGACGGTCCGGCGGGCCAGCACCGTTTCCTCGGTCAGGGTCATTACTGGCGCCCACTTTTGAACCCGAACGCTTGAACGCGATCTTCTGATCGGACACGATTCGCTCGGATTTGGGTAGAAGCGCCCCGTGTCTCGTCAGGGAGGTCGCCGTGCAGGTTCATGAACGTCCCGTCCGGTCCGCGAGACCGACGTCCACCTCGACATCGACATCGACGTCTCGTCCGTTCGGGCTCGCCGCCGCGATCGCCGGGTTCCTGGGTACCGACCTCCCCATCGGCATCGACTGCTACGACGGCAGCCACCTCGGTCCGCCCGGCACCGAGACCCGCATCGTCGTCCGTTCGCCGAAGGCCCTGCGGTACGTGCTCACCGGACCAGGAGAGATCGGTTTCGCGCGGGCGTACGTCTCCGGTGAGCTCGAGGTCGACGGCGACATGTTCGAAGCGCTCGCGCTTCGGGACAACCTGCCCGACGTGAAGGTGACACCTCGCGAGTGGCTGCTGCTCGCGCGCACCGCCGGCCTCAACGGCCTACGGCCGTTGCCGCCTCCGCCCGAGGAGGCGCGGCTGCGCGGGCGCCGGCACAGCAAGCAACGCGATGCCGCGGTGATCGCGCACCACTACGACGTATCCAACGACTTCTACCGGCTCGTGCTCGGTCCGTCGATGACGTATTCGTGCGCGGTGTTCGCCGCGGCGGACACGACGCTCGAAGCCGCCCAGGCCGCCAAGTACGAGTTGGTGAGCCGCAAGCTCGGGCTGCGTTCGGGGATGCGGCTCCTCGACGTCGGCTGCGGATGGGGCGGGATGGTCATGCACGCCGCGCGCGAACACGGCGTGCGCGCCGTCGGGGTGACCCTCTCGACCCGCCAGGCGGAGTGGGCGCGCCGGGCCGCCCGCGAGGCCGGCCTTGCGGACCGGGTGGAGATCCGCGTGCAGGACTACCGCGACCTCACCGACGGCCCCTTCGATGCGATCAGCTCGATCGGCATGTTCGAGCACGTTGGCGTGGCGAAGCTCGACGAGTACTTCGCTCGCCTCTTCGCCCTGCTGGCTCCACGCGGTCGTCTGCTCAATCACGGCATCGCCCGCCGGCCGGGGTCTCGGCCCGCGTTCGCGCACCGCGGCTTCATCGACCGCTACGTCTTTCCCGACGGCGAGTTGCACGAGGTCGGCTCGGTGGTTTCCCGGGTGCAGCGCGCGGGTTTCGAGGTCCGCAACGTCGAAGGACTGCGCGAGCACTACGCGCAGACGCTCCGGCAATGGGTCGCGAACCTGGAAGCGAGCTGGGACGAGGCCGTGCGGCTCGTCGGACCGGGCCGCGCCCGGGTGTGGCGCCTCTACATGGCCGCATCGGCGTGCAACTTCGAGGCGGAGCGCAATCACATCCACCAGGTCCTCGCGGTGCGCAACGGCCCCCATGGTCGCAGCGACATGCCCCGCCGCCCCGACTGGGAGCCGTCCGCTTAGGTCGTCTTCTCCTCGTGGCCCCCGAACTGCTTGCGCATCGCGGACAGCATCTTGTTCGTGTAATCGGCCGAGCCCTGCGAGATGAACCGGTCGAACAGCGCGGTCGCGATCACCGGAGCGGGCACGCCTTCGTCGATCGCGGCCGTGACCGTCCAGCGGCCTTCGCCGGAGTCGCTCACGCGACCGCTGAATTCGGAGAGATCGGGCGACTCGTGCAGCGCGGCCGCGGTCAAATCGAGCAACCAGGAGGCGACGACGCTGCCGCGCCGCCACACCTCCGCGACCTTGGGGATGTCGAGGTCGTACCGGTAGTGATCGGGGTCGGTCAGGGGCGCGGTCTCGGCATCGGCCGCCCGCGGCTGCGAGCCGACGTTGGCGTGATGCAGGATCGTCAGTCCTTCCGCGTAGGACGCCATGAGTGCGTACTCGATCCCGTTGTGCACCATCTTCACGAAGTGGCCGGCGCCGGACGGGCCGACGTGCGCATACCCCGCCTCTGGAG